>NZ_JAUBSD010000037.1:0-61823 GCF_036704575.1 Microcoleus sp. K5-D4 | reverse complement strand
CTCAACAAGAGTTGGAGCAGTCGAACTCTCAACTACATCAGGCTCAACAAGAGTTGGAGCAGTCGAACTCTCAACTGCATCAGGCTCAACAAAAACTAGAACAAACTCAGCTTCAATCGCATCAGACGGAAGCAGTATTGGAACAATCACAGTCTCAATTACATCAGATGGAAGCAGTATTGGAACAATCGCAGTCTCAATTCCATCAGATGGAAGCAGTATTGGAACAATCACAGTCTCAATTCCATCAGATGGAAGCAGTATTGGAACAATCACAGTCTCAATTCCATCAGATGGAAGAAGTATTGGAACAATCACAGTCTCAATTACATCAGACTCAAAGAGAGTTCAAGGAGACTCAACTTCAATTACATGCAACCCAGCTAGAGCTAAACTTTACCAACACTCAGTTACACCAAATTCAGAGAGAATTAGAAGATGCCAACACTCAGTTACACCAAATTCAGAGAGAATTAGAAGATGCCAACACTAAGTTACATATAAGAGACAGGGAATCGGAGCGAGATCAGTTCCAAAAAACTCTAGCGCCTCATCAGCCAATACAAGAGAGTCACATGCAGTACGAACTTTTAGTATGGGATGCTTGGTACGCTTACCAAAATGAAAATTTGATTCAAATGCAAGAGTGCCTAAAGCAGTCTTTAAAATGTACTCCTTTCTCACCAACAGAAACAGTCCTTAAATGGATAGAAAGCTTTAGTAAGTTAGCCTTTAAAAAGGGCGAGGGATTTGATGCCAAATCACTAACTAATTCCGCAGAATGGAAACAATTGATGAGCCGGGTACTTGTAGCTAAGCCAATGTCACACAGAAGCTAAACGTCTTACAAGCGTTAAGCTGCTACTTTTTGAGTAGTATAGTAGCGAAGGTTAATTGGTCAGCTTTTTTCATAAATTGCACAAGGAAATTTCGACAGAATCAAACTAAAGGAGAATGTAATGGAATACTTGAAAATAGATTTGGGTTGTGGACCTAACAAAAAAACTGGAACTCTTGGTATAGATTATATTGCTTATCCTGGTGTTGATTATGTCCTGAATTTAGAAAAAGACCCACTACCATTTTCCGATAGTTCTGTGGACTATATATACTCTTCGCATTTTCTTGAACATATAGACGATCCATTTCAACTGTTCAAAGAAGTTAGTCGCATTTGCGTTAACAAGGCTCAGTTAGAGTTTTGGACACCATACGCATGGGAGAACTCAGCCTTTATTTTTGGGCACAAGAAGTTTTACCAAGAAGATGATTATATGCACCTATGTGTCTGGTTTCCCCATTTTTGGGAAGCCAGTTTAAAAGCCAGATGGCTACTAAAAGAATTGGTCTATACAATAGAGCCAAAAGTTTTGATAGATTTATATAAAAATGGCATTCAATTAGACTTTGCTATCAAATATTACAAAGGTGTTGTCAAAGAGTTTGGAGCAATAATTGAGGTTCGACAAAACTATCAAGGAGAAATCGTACAACCTCAATACAGCTTTTGCACTAATCGTTTAGCTCAAAGGTACCCCATACAATCTCTTGCAGTAAAGGTCAATGAAACAGAAGACGATCTAGCTGAAGCGATCAACTGGTTTCAGATGAAACAGGAGCGTTTACAAACAAACTTGCACCCAAATCAGATCTTATTGGCTCGCTCGCAATCACAGCCTGATGAGACTGAAGTACGCCCTGATGAGACTCAAGTACAATCCGATCAACCGCAAATCACCAGCGGTGTAAACTTGCGCTGGCAAATTGCCGAGCGTTATTTATCAGGAAATGGCATTGAGGTTGGAGCGTTGCATTCACCCCTAGAAGTTCCTGCCAATGCTAAAGTCCGTTATGTAGATAGGATGCCAGTCGCGGAACTCAGAAAGCAATATCCAGAACTGGCAGCACATGAATTGGTAGAAGTTGACATTGTTGATGATGGAGAAGCTTTGTCATCCATAGCGGATGCTTCCGTCGATTTTGTCATCAGCAATCACATGATTGAACATTGCCAGAATCCGATTGGGACAATTGAGCAGCACTTAAGGGTTGTTAAACCTGGTGGAGTTATGTACATGGCTATACCAGACAAGCAGTACACTTTTGACTGCGATCGCCCCGTAACAACTCTGGAGCATTTGATTCGTGATTATACTGAAGGGCCTCAATGGTCAATGAAAGCCCACTTTGAAGAATGGGTCAGGTTAGTTATGAAAACTCCAGAAGCAGAAGTCGCAGAGCAAGTTGAACAGTTAATTAATATAAGTTATAGTATTCATTTTCATGTTTGGACTAAACTAGATTTTCTGAACCTGCTTTTATATTGTAAGGAGCAATTGTTTTTGCCGTTTAATATCGAGTTCAGTCAAGAAAATGGCATTGAATTCATTGTCATTTTGAGAAAAATAGAGTCGCTTTTACCAACTGAATTAGAGCTACAATCCAATTACTTCGATAGTAATACTCAACCAGTAAAGGGTGAAAATCAGACTCACGCTCACCAAGAAATATGGCTGCCACAGCTAGAAAAAATCCAGACCCATCTGAATAAGTCTCAATCTTGGTTACAGGATATTCAGGTAGGATTAACTCAAAAGCAGTTAAAAATTCAGCATGCTCAAGAGAGATTAGAAAAAAAATATTTGAGCTTACCGTCACTTGTAAAGTTTGCATTTATTAGTGGCTGTCCTGCTGCTTCCTATATTTACAGATGTCATCATCAAGCTGAAATGCTAAGGCTTGTGGGTTTTGAAGTGGAAATTTACATGACCTGTACATTTCCTTATGATGAACTCATCGATAAAAAATATCCCATTGTGGTAGCTCATCGTATTGCTCGTACAGATGAATTTGAAAACTTTGTTGTCCAAGCTCATGCTCTCGGAATGAAAATTATCTATGAACTAGATGATCTAATATTTGACGTAGACCGATTGCATCAAGTCGATCTATACAATAACTTCGATATAGAACAAAAGAAGATTTTTGTCGATCAAGTCAAGCGCAATCGTCAGGCTATAGAACTTTGCGATGGTGTAGTGGTAAGCACCAATAGGTTAGAAGAGGAAATCAGAATTAATTTTCCAGGCATACCCGTTATCATTTCCAGAAATCGTATTAGTCAAAAAATGGAGGAAGAAGCTATCCAAGCTCGCTTAAGGGAAATTCCCCAGGATAAGTTCATTCGGATTGCCTATTTTAGTGGGACGAAAAGCCATCAGAAAGACTTTGCCGAATGCGTTGATGGTTTGTACAATATTCTTCAGGAATTTCCCGATGTTCGTTTAATGATAGTTGGGTATCTAGATATTCCCAAATCATTGCATGAATTTAGCGCTCAAATTGAAATGTTACCCTTTGTAGATCCGAGCGAGTTACCATATCTGTATAGAAAAGTGGATATTAATCTCGCACCTCTCGAAAGCAAAAACGATTTTACTGAGTGTAAAAGCGAACTTAAATACTTCGAGGCAGGACTTCTCGGTGTACCAACTGTTGCTTCTAGCACGAGTGGCTTTCAGCTAGCAATTAAAAATGGATTTAATGGGCATTTATGTAGTAGTACCAGAGAATGGACTGATACGCTTCGGGAATTAGTAACTAACCCTGAATTGCGACACAGGATTGGACAAAGAGCGCTTGAAGATGTTAATAGCCGGTATCTTACCAGAGTAGCTGCATATGAAACACTTCAGGCATGGCAAAACCTGTTCAAAAAAATATGGCTATAGCAGTTTTCCACTGTCGTGCTGCCTATCTTTTTTGAACACAAGTGGGCGGAATCTTCATTCAATATGGGTTTCTGGCGGGGTTGTCACCCCGCCAGTTAAAATTCATTACTTTTCAATCAATGCGGATGGGATTTCCAATCTGTCTGCATCATTTGAGGCTGACTGCTGAGATTATCTGCGATCATTGGATTTGACATGATATTAATGCTCCTTTGAGGTGAATGTATATTTCTGGAAACTTCACTAAACTGCTGGATTATCTAAAAGCCACTTAGCTTTCAAATATGCAACAAATAACGATCGCAAGTCAAGTTCGGTTTTCATCGATTTGTTTCTATCGTATTGGCGAACTTCAAAAGTTTTATACTCCTCTAAATATCGTTGAGCCATAGTTTCATAAGAAATCAAGGGATATCGTTGAGTGTTTGCCTTCATCCTAGGTAGTTCATCAGGATTGCTAGCTAGGGAGGCTAAAACTTCTAGTAAGCCATCCGCCGAGACCGATTTACTAACCCATCCTACATTGTATTCTCTCACTCGTTCAGCGATCGCACCTAGATGTGTCGTAATAATTGGTATGCCTAATGACAAAACTTCATCGGCTACCAAACTGTAAGTTTCAGACCAAACTGCTGGCAGGATAACCACATCGGTATGTTTTAGCAACTCTGGCAGATCTTGTCTATTATAAGCACCGCGAAACTCAATATGTTTCTTGAGCGACTCCATAGTAGAATTATCGGTCGTTTCTACACAACCACCATACCCTTCAAAAACAAAGTTATTTCTTAATTCTTCTTGAGTGGCAACTTTTTCTAATAAATCTATTATCAAATGCGCCCCTTTTGTGTAAGTCACAAAATTCCCAACAAAGGCTACTTTAATTGGCAAGGATTGATTGTTGACAACAGTATTATTTGTCCTCAATTGCACCCGTCTATCGTTCTCTAATTCTTTCAAAGCCCCATGTCTAATCACCGTAATTTTATCGCTCAAATCGGGATATTCTCTAGCAAAGTATGACCCCGCAGCAGCAGAAGGTGAAATTATCTCAGATGCACCGGTGAATAGTTCTTGACATATACTATGCCAATTTTGTCTTAAGTCTTTTCCTTCTCCGAATAACGACTGACTGCATTCCTGACAATATACTTCGCTTTTGTGTTCAAAACAAAATTGTGCATTTTTGTCTAGCAGGTTATAGCTGGGGCAAATAAAGTAGTAATCATGCGTGGAAATAATGTAAGGTATCTGCATTTTATTGAGGACAGATACAACATCTCGTAAAGGCCAGCGAAACAAATGGTGAATATGTATTATGCTGGGAGCAAAATATTGTAGTATTCCTCGAAACGTTTTCTGAAAATCGGGATGATTGGACAGGTAAGGACGATGCTTTAGACCAGGACAGTTAAATTCAAACTTAAACTTTTCGTCTTTGAAAAAGACAGTAAGGACAACTGTTTCTTTTTCTGTTGCATACAGAGTATAAACAGGTCGATTTGGACTGATTTCTGCAATCAATGCAGCGCAGTGATATTCAGTTCCTCCCAAAGGAGCATTGGCTATACTCTCTGTATCGTTGTGAAGAATGAAGCAAATTGGTGACAAGCGCTTAAGTTCTGCCAAACGCTGATGAAGCTGGATATTAGCAATAATATATTGAAATGGTCTGGCGTTAATGAAGTTGCCCACATCTTCGAGATATGTTGGATGTAACTTAGACATCTGTTGTAAATTGACAGTGGCGATTTCTTGCTTTTCTGCTCCAAAAGATTTACTGCCTGCATGGTAAACAAATGTTGAATCATCAATGATGTGAGAATATCCCTTCTGAGCGGCTCTGTAGCAAAAATCATTTTCTTCTCCATAGCCCTTTCCAAAATTTAATTCGTCAAAATAGCCTACTTTATTCAAAACTTCGCGTTTAATGTACATACAGAAACCGACACCCGTTGGAATAGTAGGATAGTGCCGCCACGAAATTCGATTAATTAAATCTGCAAAACTATCAATAGTTTGATTGGGTGGAATATTATTTTCCTGTAGCCAACTGGGAACAGAACATATTGTACCGTTATTGGTCAAAGGAGTAACAGTAGCTATTTGAGCGTCGGAGTAGGCAGCAATAATTAGGTTTTCGAGCCAATTTGCTGTCAATACTGTGTCACTGTTAACCAAGATAATATCTCGCCCTTGAGCAGTTTTAAACGCCAAATTACAAGTTTTGACAAAACCAAGGTTTTTGGCATTCTTTATTAACGTTACCTGGGGATAATGGGATGAAAAGTGAGTTGTCAACTCGGTTATCCTTTCATCTGTACTGGCATCGTTAACGATTAAAATCTGGTGTTTACAGTCTGTATATTTTAACAAAGATTCCAGACATTTTTTGGTGTCTTCATAGGCATTGAATATGGGTATCACCACAGTTACGTCAGGGTGACAATCAATAGCTTTTGTTTGAAAATAAATTTTCCCATCCTTTTCTCCCTGGTTAGCTAAATTACCTCCCAAATATTCATAACACCAAGAAGCATCTGTTTTTGGGTTAAGTTGAAATGCACGTCGGTAACAAGCAACGGCTTCATCCCACTGTTCTTGTTTAGCCAGAGCTTCCCCCAAGTAGTAATAATCTAAACATGAGCTCTGGTCAAGGTTAATAACATAGCGATAATGAGCTATTAACTCATCTAAGGAATTTTTTTTTTTCAGGACACTCTCTAAATTTCGGGTGATTTCAGCATCGCCCGGCCGAATTTGCAACGCCATCTGATAAAAGACGATCGCCCCATCCGGCCAACTGTGCCGCACCAAAGCATCAGCCAACTCAACATAAAGGTCAGCATCATTCGGCGCAATCTCCAGGGCCTTGTGATACAACTGCACGTCATCACGATTATCCTGAATCGCCCGCCGGTACAAACGCATCGCCTCCTTCAAATCCCACTGCGATCGCATCCTCAAAGCATCAGCCAACTTTTGCGAAAGCCAGGGCAAATCCGCCTGAATTTCCGCAGCGCGGCGGTAAGCGGCGATCGACTCATCCCACCGTTCCAGTTGCTCAAAAGCCGTTCCCATGTTGTAATAAGTCCACGGAAAATCGGGATTCAACTCGGCCGCGCGTCGGTAAACATCGATCGCTTCCTCCCACCTTTCCATTTCTAGCAGCACGTCGCCCAATTTGCTCTGCGACCAGAAGAAATTCGGATTAACGTCGTTAGCACGCCGGTAGGCAACAACCGCCTCATCCCAACGTTCCAAATTCACCAGCGCTTCTGCTAAATTGTTGTGCGCCCAAAAATGCTCTGGATTGAGTTCGATCGACCTTCGGTAAGCCGAAATTGCCTCATCCCACCTTCCCAGTTTAATTAGCGCGTCTGCTAAATAGTTGTGCGACCAACTGAAATCAGGATTTAATTCTGTTGCTTTCCGGTAAGACTCTACAGCTTCTTCCCACCGTTCCAACTTCAGCAACACATCCGCTAAATTGTTGTGAGACCAGCTAAAATCAGGATTTAATTCGATCGCCTTGCGGTAAGCATTTACAGCTTCTTCCCACCGTTCCAACTTAACCAGCGACTCAGCTAAATTGTTGTGCGACCAAGAAAGATCGGGATTGTTTCTAATAGCATTAGTGTAAGCATCTACCGCCGCTTCCCACTGTTCTTGACCCTTAAGAATTTCGCCCAATTCGTGATAAGCTGCCCCAGCATTTGGGTTCAACTCAACCGCGCGCCGGTAACACTCAATTCCCTTATCTACCTTACCTTGCTCGATCAAAGTTTTGGCTAAATTCTCGTGTTCCTCAGCCGTGCCGGATTTGGGGTCGATCGCAAATGCTCGATACCAAGCCTCAGCCGCCTCCTCTGACTTGCCTAACTGCGTCAAAAGTTTTGCAAAATTGCGAAAAGCACCGGCAAAGTCCGGTTTCAGGGCGATCGCCTTTTCGTAAGCAGAAACCGCTTGTTGCCACTGTTCTTGCTGCGCGCAAATGCTGCCGTAATTAGCGTATGCTTCGGCAAAATTTGGGTTAATTTCTATTGCTTTGACATAGCAACTTTTAGCTTCATCAATTTTGCCACCAGCTTGCAGGGCGTTGCCCAGCATTTTGTAAAGGGGCGCTTCCGGCTTAATTTGCAGTGCCTTCTTGCAAGCTGCGATCGCCTGTTCCAATTTACCCTGAGCAAAATAGCCTTCTGCCAATATTTTGTATGCTTCTGGATCTTCTATATTAATTGTAGAATTAACTGCCTGCTGCTGCACTGGCTGCTGCACTGGCTGCTGCACTGGCTGCTTGACTGCGGTTGCTGCCGGCTGCTGCTTAACTGCACCGTTTTTTGCAGTGGCACCCGCTAAAGTTTGCTGTCCCTCGCTGCCATTTCTCGCCTGAGCTGCGTTCAGTTCAATAGCTTTGCGATAATATGCTGTCGCTTCCTCTAACTTGCCTTGTTTTTTTAGCGCTTCGCCCAAATTTTGGTAAGCAGTCGCCACATTAGGATTTAATTTTATGGCGCGATCGTAACAAGCGATCGCTTCGGGGTATTTTTCCTGCCGAAAAAAAGCGTCGCCCATATTCAAGTGTTCCCCAGGGGCTACTTTTTCCGGTTCCAAACTAAATGCTTGATACCAGCACTGCTGCGCTTCTTCCGGTTTGCTAATTTGTCCAAATACTTTTGCTAAATTCCGGTACACTCCCGCGAAATTCGGCTTAATCGCGATCGCCTTTTGATAAAATCCGATCGCCTCCTGCCATTTTTGCTGCTGCGCGCCAAGACTACCTAAATTCGCGTATACTTCCGCAAAATTCGGTTCTATTTCAATCGCTTTAGCGTACCAGTGCCGCGCCTCTTCCATCCTGCCTTGAGCTTGCAGCGCGTTGCCCAAAGTCTTGTAAGCTGGTGCAAAATTGGGGTGAATCTTCAAAGCTTGCTCGCAGGATGCGATCGCTTCTTCTATTTTTCCTTGGGATAAGTATGTTTCTCCCTGTTGGTTAAATTGAACCGCTGTTGATTCTGTATTCACTGTTGATGGCATATGGGCGGCGGCTCCAGAGGCAGGAATTAAATAAGGTAGTCTAAACGTTTCACAATTATACTCGCGTTTGACACTAAGAGTAGCGGGCTTGTTCCCCTAATTCTTAATTTTTTTGATTCCCGCTGCTGGCGAGGAACCGGGATTCTCGGCTGATTTTTTGATTTTACGGCTAAAGATGTAAGAATTCAGTACGGTTTCTGGCGGATTTGCGCGCCCGTCCAGACTTTTGTACCTTCCGGTCGATCGCCCGTTTTGTAAAGCAAAGTAAACAATGCCGCTTCTTGCTTGTGGGAGGCTTTGTTGTGGACGGCGCAAGGGAGTCCACCTAAAAAATATTACAAACGGCGCAAAATCGGCGATCGAACCCAAACGAGAATAGCCTTTTTAGCAAAAAACGATCGCCCTTTTGCGAGAAAGCGATCGCCCTTTTTTTCAACCATTAGTTAACAACTATTAGCAATTACTAATTAAGCTGCTGCGGCTGCGTCTTCTTCTGCGTCTTCTGCTTCAGAACCTGCTTGAATTCCCAGCACGGTAACAACCACCTGATCTGGTTCGCCGAGAGCTACCACTCCCGCAGGCAAAACTAATTCGTGAATGTGCAGCGCATCCCCTAACTTTAAATTAGAAATATCTACTTCAATTGCTTCAGGAATGCTGTCAGGTTTGCACTTAACTGCCAGTTGCGTCAGCACGGTATCCAAGATGCCGCCTTCTAACTTGACGCCGACAGCTTCGCCGACAAAATTCAGCGACACTTCAACTTCCAGGGAGTCTTGAGTTGCCACGGAGAAAAAGCTCAGGTGGTAAGGATAGCCCTTCCAAGGATGAACTTGAACTTCACGCAGCAAGGTTTTTCCGCTCCAAGAGAGGTCGGGAATGCTGAGGTCAATTAGGGTATTGTTGACTACGTGCTTTTTGAGCAGGTGTTCAACTGTTTTGGCTTTGATGGTAAGGGAAATAGATTCAGAGCCTTTGTGGCCGTAGAGGACGGCGGGAATCAATCCAGAGCGGCGGAGGGCGTTAGGTTTGCTGCCTTCTGCCCGCTTTTGACATTCTACTGCGAGTTCCATTTTATGACTTTCTGTTGATTGTTTTTACATTTTATCAAATTTATGCTACAGCGATCGAAGTTAATTAAATTCGCTGAATATTTGATAATAATAACTGGGAATTGGGAATTGGGAATTTGGCTATTCTCCGAATCTCGGTCTCTTCAGCTCACCCAATCTCCCCATCAATATTTCCCAATCTAAAATCTCAAACCTAAAATGGTTTGGCGGGATGGCCGTCTGCTGAAAGCAAAGCGCGTTTCGGACCGTGAATCGGGTCTTCTACAATAATAGTTTGGTCGCGGCTGGCACCGAGAGAAACAATTGCGATCGGCACTTCCATCAAGTCTGCCAAAAACTTTAGATAATCCAATGCTTGCGGCGGTAAATCTTCCAAATTCCGGCACTCTTCCGTAGATTGTTTCCAACCGGGAATGGTTTCGTAAATAGGTTTGCAGCGAGCAAAGATCCGGGAACTTTTCGGGAAATCAACACATCTTTCGCCGTCAATTTCGTAAGCAACGCAAACTTTTATTTCTTCTAATTCATCCAAAACATCTAGTTTGGTAATTGCCAGACAGTCAAGGCCGTTGATGCGGACTGCGTAGCGGCCGATTACCGCGTCGAACCAACCGCAGCGGCGTTTCCTGCCCGTTGTCGTGCCGAATTCTGCACCTCTCTCGCCCAAAATTGCGCCTATTCCATCTACCATTTCGGTAGGGAAGGGGCCTTCTCCGACGCGGGTTGTATAAGCTTTTGCTACGCCAATTACGCGATCGATCGCTGTTGGGCCGACTCCCGTTCCCACACAAGCACCGCCAGCGATGGGATTGCTCGAAGTAACGTAAGGATAAGTGCCGTGGTCTAAGTCTAATAAAGTGCCTTGCGCGCCTTCAAACAGAATATTTTTCCGCTTGTGAATTCCCTCATAAATTTTCAGGGAACTATCTACTACGTGCGGTCGCAAACGTTCCGCATAAACTCGATATTCATCAATTACATCTTGCGGATTTAGAGGCGGCAAATTGTAGAGTTTTTCGAGAAGGACATTTTTACAATTAATCGTCCATTCCAGTTGTTCTTGCAATCCTTCCAAGTCCATTAAATCGAGCATCCGAATGCCAGTGCGTTCGGACTTGTCGGCGTAAGTAGGGCCAATTCCGCGTCCCGTCGTCCCGATTTTATAATTTCCCCGCTGGGTTTCCGATGCTACATCAATTAATCGATGATAGGGCATCGTTACGTGAGCAGTTTCCGAAATCATCAGCGAGGCCGTCGAAATATTCAGTGCCTCTAGCTGGTCTAACTCTGCAATTAAAACTTTGGGGTCGATGACCGTACCGCAGCCGATAATACACTCTTTATCAGGGTAGAGAATCCCAGACGGAATTAAGTGCAGCTTGAAAGTCTGACCGTTAACTACCACGGTGTGACCCGCGTTGACGCCCCCTTGGTAGCGGACAACGATATCTGCGGATTTGCTGAGCAAATCGGTAATTTTGCCTTTTCCTTCATCGCCCCACTGGGCGCCGATCACAACTACGTTAGCCAAGGGTTTCTCGCGTTCAGTTCAGGTTGACACAATCTCCGATTATCTATGAATGCGTCCCAAATGTCAATCAATTTTAAATTTTAGATTTTGGATTGGAGATTTGAGAGGCTACGCCACGGATACATCGGTTCACACGTCGATCAGATACGCAAATTAGTGAGAGCCGATCCACAGACGAGTCCGGGGGCAACACACCCAATTGCTTTCGGTCAAATTAATTTTTGTTACAATCGAGAAAATTGAGGCTTTTTGCCATGACTTTACACGCTGAGTTGCACCGCCATCTGGGTGGTTCTGTCGTTCCTAGGGTGCTGTGGCGGTATTTCGATCGCCACAATGCTGAGATGGTTAATCGATTTCAAAAATACTCGGATTTTGAGGAATTTTACACTCGTCCCCGCAATACTCTCAATGAGTATTTGGAACTGCACACGCTGGTAGAAAGCGTTCAAACTGTTGAGACTTTGCCTTATTTTATCTATCGGTTGATGCGGGGCGCTTACGTGTTTGAAAATATGGCTTATTTGGAGTTGCGCTATACGCCTTATTTGCGGACTCCAGAACATTTGGAACAGTCAGAACGCATTGATTTGATGGCAGAAATTGTAAAAGTTGTGGGCAAGGCAAGTCAAATTAGCGATTGTCCGATTGTTACCAGCCAAATTTTGTGTATGCACTCGCGTTTGCCTTATGAAGTGAATCGGGCGATCGTAGATTTGGCGGCCGGGATGCGAGAATATGTTTGCGCGATCGATATAGCTGGGGGCGATGATTGTATTGGCGAGCGTTTGGAGGAGTTTGTCGGATTGTACCAGTATGCGAGGTCGATCGGCATCAAAACTACCGGCCACCTCTACGAAACTACGTCTGGTTGTTATCCCGAACTTCTGCCTTATCTGATGCGTATCGGCCACGGGATTCAAATTCCGTTAAAATATCCCGAACTGCTGCCAGAAGTCGCGCGCAGGGGTCAATGCTTGGAAGTTTGCCCGACTACCTATCTCAAAACGGGGACGTTGCAGGATATGCGCGAATTGAAGGTTGTGTTCGATCGATGTTTTGAAGCTGGCGTCGATATTGCCATTTGCACCGACAACGCCGGATTGCACAACGTGCGATTGCCTTTTGAGTACGAGAATTTGTTAACTTTGGATATCATTGATTTTCGGCAGTTGCAAGCGTGTCAAGAAGCTGCTTTCCGCCATGCTTTCGCCTGGCCCTACGGGGAGCGGCCAGTGAAAATGCTAACTGGTTTGTTGCAGCATGAGTCTGTGGGGGCGATCGTTAATTAGCTAGTTTTTGTCATTAAACATCAAGTTTTTAGGTAACTTAAAAACCCGGTTTGTTTTTATGTTAATTAATGAACCGGGTTTTTTATCTGATATCTCTGCGGCTAGGAAAGCCATCGCCAAGATTTAGGATTGCGGCAGTGATTTTATTTCATTTGTGAATGATATTTTTTTTACTAACCGCAGAGGGCGCAGAGGAGATAGAAAAGATAGAAAGAGGGAGAGAGGTGTTTTGTAAACTTATAATAAGCGTCTGGCGATCGGCAATCGGTAGCAAGTTATAGTTTGAAGGCAGAATCATCAATATAAAAAGATAAAAAAACGATGACAAATATGGATGCTTACTGGATGCCCTTCACTGCCAACCGACAGTTTAAAGCCAATCCGCGAATATTGGTTTCGGCAAAAGATATGCACTTTACAAGCGATGATAACCGCTCAATTTTAGATGGTACTGCGGGGCTGTGGTGCGTGAATGCAGGACACGCCCGCGAGACAATTGCCGAAGCAGTTAAACAGCAGGTTTTGCGTTTGGATTACTCTCCGGCTTTTCAGATGGGGCATCCAGGTGCTTTTGAATTGGCGGAACGTTTGGTAAAGATGATTCCGGGCAATTTCGATCGCGTTTTCTTTACTAATTCGGGTTCGGAATCTGTAGAAACTGCTTTAAAAATTGCGATTGCTTATCACCGGGTGAAAGGTGAAGGAACTCGCCAAAGATTGATCGGTAGGGAACGCGGCTATCACGGCGTTGGTTTTGGGGGAATTTCTGTCGGCGGTATCGGTACAAACCGCAAGTTTTTTGGCAGTTTGCTCACGGGAGTCGATCATTTGCCTCACACTCACAATCTCGAACACAATGCTTTCAGCCGCAAACAACCGGAATGGGGAGCGCATTTGGCGGATGAATTGGAGCGGATTGTCGCTTTGCACGATGCGTCTAATATTGCAGCGGTAATTGTGGAACCGGTGGCTGGTTCTACAGGGGTTTTGATTCCGCCGAAAGGTTATTTGGAGCGACTGCGGGCGATTTGCGACAAATACGGAATTCTGCTGATTTTTGATGAGGTCATTACCGGATTCGGACGGCTTGGCTCTAGTTTTGCTACTGAATATTTTGGGGTAGTGCCCGATATTGTGACGGCGGCGAAAGGGATAACTAACGGTACGGTGCCGATGGGGGCGGTGTTTGTGAAAGAGGGGATTTATGATGCTTTTATGAATGCTCCTGAAAATGCGATCGAGCTTTTTCACGGTTATACTTATTCTGGTCATCCTCTGGCTTGTGCGGCTGCTCTGGCGACCCTGGATATTTATGAGGAAGAAAGGTTATTTGAACGAGCCGATAAGATGGCTGGTTACTGGGAAGATGCGGTGCATTCTTTGAAGGGAGTGCGGCACGTAATTGATGTTCGGAATCTGGGACTGGTAGCGGGTATTGAGTTGGAATCTATTGCTGGGAAGCCTGGGAAACGGGCTTTTGATTGTTTTCTTCAGTGCTATGAAAAAGGGTTGCTAATTCGGACGACGGGTGATATTATTGCTTTGTCGCCACCGCTGATTATTGAGAAGGAACATATCGATCGCCTTGTGGAAATTTTGACAGGGGTTTTGCAGGAGATGGAGTGAGATTAAACTGAGATATTGCCCCATGATAAACAACAGGCAAGATGCCTGTTCCACAAAGAGTGAATTTATATTGTGGGGTGGGTATCCTGCCCGCCATTAAACTCACTCTTTGTACTATTTTTAAGAATAGGCAAGATGCCTGTTCCACAAAGAGTGAATTTATTGTTGGGTGGGCATCCTGCCCGCCCATAGAAGGCTTGTTGAAAATGGTTCAAAAAATTGAAAAGCGCTATAATAATTAACAACTAACGACGAATGACGAATAACTATGGTGCAATTAACTGCAAAAATCTCTGCTAACGAGTTAGCAAATTTGGCTGTAGATTTGATTCGGAAAACAGGTTGCGAGTACGGTGATGTGCGTTTTTGCAGTTATCGAAGGCAGAATCTTTACGCGCGCGATCGATCTTTAAGTCAACTGTCAGATAATGTAAGTTCCGGTTTTGGCGTGCGAGTGCTTCTAGACGGCGCTTGGGGGTTTGCCGCCAGTCACAGCAAAACGCCGGCAGAGGTTGCAAGAATAGTCGCTTTGGCTGTAGAAATCGCTAAAGGCAGCCGCTTAACTCAGAAGGAACCGGTGCGGTTAGTGCCTGTCGAAAAATATGTCGATACCTACATTACTCCCATCGCCATTGACCCTTTTTCGGTACCGGTTGCTGATAAAGCGGAACTGCTGCTAACTATCAACGAGAAGCTGCTAGCACACGGCGCACAAGGCATCAAAAAAGCTGATTCTTTTTTGCAGTCAAGCCGCGAAGACAAGGTTTTTGCTTCTACAGAAGGCTCGCTAATCGAACAAACAATCTATCGCAGCTATCCGGGTTTTAGCTGTACGGCAATTGCAGGCGGCGATGCCCAAAGTCGCAGTTACGAACGCCCGCCCCTGAATATCGGTTACGAACATATTAATCCCGATGATTTGTTGAGTCAAGTCGAAAGAGTTGCCGCCGAAGCTATTGAGAAAGTCCGCGCTCCCAAAATCGCTGCGGGTATTTGCAAATCCATGATTCTCAAGCCGACAAATTTGTATTTGACAATCCACGAATCAGTAGGACATCCAACTGAATTAGACCGGGTTTACGGCTACGAATCTAATTTTGCTGGCACCAGCTTTGCTACTACTGATAAGTTAAATAAACTGCAATATGCTGCACCTTGGGTAAATTTTAAGTGCGATCGCACTCAGCCAGGGGGCCGCGGTACAATGGGTTACGATGATGAGGGCGTAAAATCACAAGATTGGTACGTTGTCAAGGATGGAATTTTAGTTGATTATCTCACTGACAGAGAGACGGCTTATCGCCTCGGACGCGGTAGCAGCAACGGTTCTGCTTACGCTGACAGTTGGTCGAGCGTGCCGATGGTGAGAATTCCCAATTTGGGATTGGAGCCGGGCCCGGATGGCGGCAGCCATACTGCTACTTTGACAGAGATGATTGCTGATACCGAAGACGGGATTTTAATCGACGGTATCGGTAGTTATTCAATCGACCAGCAGCGGCGCAATTTTCAATTCGGCGGCGATGCTTTTTGGAAGGTGGAAAAAGGTAAAGTTGTCGGTATGTTGAAGGATGTAACTTATCAGGCGATGACTACTGATTTCTGGAATCAAATAGATGCGATCGGGCCGGCTTCGGAGCAGGTTCAGTGCGGTACTAATATGTGCGGAAAGGGCGAGCCGATGCAAGTTGCTCAAATGACTCACGCTTGTGTGCCGGTGCGAGTGAGGGATATTCAAATTGGGTAATAGGGCATGGGGCATCGGTTCTTAGTTATTAGTTAATTGCTAACAATGCCCAATGCCCAATGTCCAATTTGCCATGCCCAATTCGCCATGCCCAATTCGCCATGCCCAATTCGCCATGCCTAATTACTAATCATGATTGTAACAACATCGCCCGCAAGTTTAAGTGAAGACCAAGCCTTATCAGTAGTAGAAAAAGCAGTCAAACTATCCAAAGCAGAGGAAGTATTTGTCAGTCTCTCTACTGGCGAGGAATCTCTTTCGAGATTCTCGGAAAATCAAATCAGTCAAAATATCAGCAAAACTGTATTTAACCTGAGCATTACTAGCTATTTTGGCAACAAAAGCGCCTCTGCTGCTGTTACAGAATTTGATGAAGATGCGATCGCCTCTGCAGTCAAGCGATCGGAAGAATTGGCCCGAATTGCGCCGGCAGACCCCGAATGGATGCCGCTGCTGCCACCTCAAACCTACGATTTGCGATCGCCCGCCTTTGACACGGCAACGGCAACTGTATCGCCTTTAGCACGGGCCGAAATGGTGCAGCAAGCTTGCGCCATTGCTTCCCAGGGGGGCGCTCACGGTTCGGGCACTTTGAGCGCTGAGGCGTCGCTGTACGCGATCGCCTCGTCAACCGGACTCCGCGCCTGCAACCAGTCTACACAGGCGGATTTCAGCTTGACTGCTCGCGTTGAAGACGGTTCTAGCTGGGCGAGGAGCACTGCTTGGAGTATCAACGAATTGCCCATCGCCGAATTAGCAGAACAAGTGCTCGATCGGGCGATCGCATCCCGCAACCCGCGCCCCATCACTCCGGGCGTTTATCCGGTAATCCTTGACGGCGCTGCTTTTGGGGGGTTGCTACCGTGGGTGATTTGGGGGCTGGATGCGAGGGCGGCGGATGAGGGACGATCGTTTATGTCGATCGCCGATGCAGAGGGAAAACCAGCGGGAAACCGCGCGGGGGAACAACTTTTCAGCCCGTTAGTGCAAGTGCAGCGCGATCCGGCTCATCCTTTGCTGCGATCGAATACTTTTTTCGGCGACGGATTGAGCAATAACTATTTGGAAATCGTCAAAGATGGCGTCCCTCAAAGTTTGTCTTATTCCCGCTACTGGGCCGCACAAAAAGGTAAAGAGGCAAAAGGTGCTTATTACCCGATTGTAATGACAGGTTCCGACCAAAGTTTAGCAGATTTAATTGCTCAAACCGAGCGAGGAATTTTTGTTAGTCGAGCTTGGTACGTGCGCTACGTTAATCCGAAAACATTGGAAGTAACGGGGATGACTCGCGACGGTACTTTTTGGATTGAGGATGGCAAAATTGCTTACCCGATTAAAAACCTGCGTTTCAATCAAGTTTTACCTGATATGTTGCGCGATGTGGATGCAGTTAGTGCGGTGAAGCGTTACGGCGGTAATGTCGTGCCCGGAGTGCGTGTAAAAGCTTTTAATTTCACGAGTATTACTGACAGTTTGTGACTTGCAAGGGTGAGGTGTGCGGAAACTCACCCGGAGGAGTCGAAATTATTCATCTCTCTCTTCTCTTTATCTGCGTAAATCCGCGTCAATCTATTGTCATCTGCGGTTCTAGAAATTCTCTTTTTTTAACCGCAGATACAGGCAGATAAACACAGATTAACGCAGATGAATTATATCAATTGCGGTTGCACCGTCGGAGATTGTTGACTGTTGACTCGATTTTACAATTCCGATGGTACCGGATTTGATATAATTTAGGGCTATCGAGAAAAACCAATTCCCAATTCCCAATTCCCAATTATCAATGAATCAATATTTTGCTACAGTTGCGCGCGGTTTAGAAACTATTGCCGCCCAAGAATTAGAACGTTTAGGGGCGCAGGATGTCAAGCCAGATTTTACTGGGGTTTACTTTGCGGGCGATCGCGCTTTATTGTACCGCGTCAATCTGTGGTCGAGAACAATTTTTCGAGTGCTAATGCCGATCGCCGAATTCCGGTGTTACAACTCGGATATGCTCTACCGCGAAGTGCAAAAAATCCCTTGGGACGAATACTTATATCCCGACAATACTTTAGCAGTAAACTGCACCGGCGGCAACGAAAATTTGAACCACACTCACTTTACAGCTTTGCAGGTCAAAAATGCGATCGCCGACCAACAGCGCCTTCAATTTAACAAGCGTTCTAATGTTGATGTAGAGAATCCCGATTTGCTAATTAACATTCACATTCATCAAGATAGAGCTATTTTAAGCTTAGACAGTTCTGGCGGCAGTTTGCACCGCCGGGGATATCGACCGGCGATGGGGCTTGCTCCCCTGAAAGAAACCCTAGCTGCGGCTTTGTTGGAGATGGCAGAATGGACGCCTGATTTGCCGTTTTTAGACCCGATGTGCGGTTCTGGAACTTTGCCTTTGGAAGCGACGTTAAAGGGCTTGAATATTGCACCGGGATTGTTTCGAGAAAAGTTTGGATTTATGAGTTGGCGCGATTTTGACGAACCTTTGTGGGATAAATTGTGGGCCGAAGCTGAAAATAGTGAGTTACCGGAACTTAAAGAGGTGATTGCAGGGTGCGATCGCGATTCCGATATGTTAACTCAAGCTCGCACGAACGCGCAGCAAGCTGGTATTTCCGGTAAGATTCAGTTTGCTCAAACCGAGTTATCTCAGTTGGAAGCCCCCGCAGACAGAGGCGTTTTGATTTGCAATCCTCCTTACGGAGAGCGCCTGGGAGATGCTAGCGAATTGGGAGATTTGTACAAGATGTTGGGGGATATTTTTAAGAACCGTTTTAAAGGTTGGAATGCGTTTATTTTGACAGGAAATAAGGAGTTGGGTAAAAAGGTTGGACTCAGAACATCGCGGCGAATTCCAGTTTTTAATGGGTCGATTCCGTGTACTTTGCTTAAATATGAACTGTATTAGAGGATCGGAGCCGGGAAAATAGCGGTAATGACGAAGCTACTGCAAAAGTGGAGAACCAAGAAACCAGAAGATAGGTGACAAGGCAGAGAGAGGCACTAATAGTAAAAGAAAAAAAGAATATCTGCGGAATTAAATGGCTCAACAATAATCAAATTCAAATACCGACAGGGGAAATTATTTCACCTTGATCGGAGGTGAATCACCGCTCATCCCTCCATCGGCAAAAAAGAAACGTGAGCGGAAACAATCTTCCACCCTTGAGGAAACTTGCGCCACATCTGACTCTGCCGCCCCAGCCGCACCACTCCATCCATCACACGGCGAAATTCCAGCGTCACAGCCGCGGTGTCTGCATCGAAAGTCACGACTTTGAGGTTGAACATTTCTCGATCGACATTTACAGGCGATCGTCCTTTGCGAAAAGCCCTCACCTCATCGCTCCCGTAGAGGTTCTCCGTCACCCCAAACCGCACGACTTCCGGCGCATCCCAGAACAAATTATCGAGAGTTTCAATATCATTCGTACAAAGAGCTTTTTCGTATTTTAAATATAGTTTAGTTAACTCAGCCACCACAGCAGAATCATTGATAACAGTCATAAATTGTAGATTTTAAAACTCTTAACTTTCACAAGTTGTGTTTGCAATAAGGACGAAAATCCTTACTACAAACACAACTAATTACGGGAAATTAATGCTCAATTTTGAGCGAAATAATCTTGTCACCTTGGCGGATAGCATTGACGACAGACATATCCTCAGTTTTGCCAAAAGTTGTGTGAACTCCATCTAAATGAGACTGGGGAGAATGGCAAATAAAGAATTGGCTACCACCCGTATCTTTACCTGCGTGAGCCATCGATAAAGTTCCTGCCAAATGTTTGTTCGAGTTGATTTCACACTTGATTTTGTAGCCGGGGCCGCCAGTTCCATTGCCTTTTGGACAGCCACCTTGAATCATAAAGTTAGGAATGACTCGGTGAAAGGACAATCCATCGTAAAAACCTTTTTCCGCCAAGTCAACAAAATTCTTCACAGTGTTAGGCGCATCCGCATCGAACAATTCCAAATTGATTGTGCCTTTGTCGGTTTCCATTATAGCGCGGGTCATGATTTTTCCTTGCTTCCTAAAATGAGTGTGTTGCCTGCGTGTTAATTGCGGACTTCGCTTTTATAGCGACAGGTTTCAAACTGTCGTTATATTGTGGCTTTCAGAAGTGTAGCATATTCCCGCAACTCTCATAGGACTTATGTGCGCTTTCGGAGGAAACCCGGTTTATTGCGAGATTTCTGGTTAGCAAAGCCAATATTTTCGGATACACGGGGTTTGTTACCCTCTGTCATATTTTAATTGTTGGTCACTGGCGGGTGATCGGGTTCTTCCTGAATATCGCTCATATTAAAAATGAAAGGAACCCGACTCGAACCTGCGCCCATAACCAACACTTTTGGCATCTGAGCGCCGCCGCTTCTCCAAGCTTCGATCGCCTCTTTTTGCAGAACTAAATTGCCGCCCTGAGCCTTCAAAGTTTCCGCCAACAGCCTTTGAGCTTCAGCCCTACCTTGAGCGCGGTTAATGTCAGCTTGAGCCTGTTGTTCTGCTTCCTGAGCCACATAAACAGCCCTTTGCGCTCGCTGTTCAGCAACCTGTTTCTCCTCAACCGCTTTCGCAAAATCTGCGGAGAATCGAATGTTAACAACGCTCGTATCGAGCACGATTACATCATACTTGGATAGCCTTTCCTTCAGCGCAGTATCAAAGTCTCGCTTCAGTTCACTTCTTTGAGTAATAGATTGTTCGGCGGTTCTCAGTGCAGCGGCTGTTTTAAATGCTTCTTGCGTCTGAGGAGCAATAATTTTTGATACTATATTCTCCAAAGTTCCTTGAGTCCTTCTGATATCCACTATTTTCTCAGCATCAAGGCGAAAATTGATCGCAAAACTAGCATTTAAATCCTGGAGGTCTTTAGTAGCACTCTGGGCGGGAACTTCAAATTTTTGCACTGTTACATCGTACACATCTACCTTGGATATTAGCGGGGGTCTGAGGTGAAACCCCTCTAACAATGCTCCATCTGTGGCTTTTCCTAAAACGCTAACCACCCCGGCTTCACCTGGATTGATAACGACGAAAGAGTTTAAGCCGAGGAGTAGCACACTTACTAATATAATTCCAGCGATTGCTGATGATATGCTTTGGAAACTTTGACTTTTCAACTTACACGCTCCTTTTTGATAATTCCATTATAATGGTTAAATAGATTGGGTCGCCTCTAAAGTCTCAAATCTCAAAGGGATTGGCTGATGGTCAAAATTGTTAAATATCCTCGAACTTATCACATCGAAGGTTCGCGTTTCCAACCGGGTGATGAAGACCTCGACAGCGTGCCATTTAGCGTTTTGAGCGATCGCCCTCTAATTATAGAAGAAAAGGTAGACGGCGCTAATACAGGCATCAGCTTCGCACCAGATGGACAAATGCTGCTGCAAAGTCGGGGCCACTATCTCACCGGTGGGCCGAGGGAAAAACATTTTAACTTATTCAAACAGTGGGCTTTCAGTCTCAGCGGAACCCTGGGAGAAGTGCTGCGAAATCGCTACATTCTTTACGGCGAATGGCTGTATGCGAAACACACTGTTTTTTATGATTTTCTGCCGCACTATTTTATGGAATACGATGTGCTGGACTTAGAAACAAATCAATTTTTGAGTACAGAATCCCGCCGCAAGTTGTTGAGCGGACTGCCGTTGGTGTCAGTTCCCGTGCTGTTTTCGGGAGTGCTGAAATCTCCCAAGCAAATGATGCAGTTTATGGAAAAATCTAATTTTATTCAACCGGGCCATTTGGAGCGCTTGCGTTTGTACTGCGGGGAATTGGGATTAGATGAAGAACGATGTTTGAAAGAGACTGACAAGAGTGAGATTATGGAAGGTTTGTATATTAAAATAGAAGAAGACGGAATTGTCAAGGCGCGTTACAAATACGTGCGCGCCAGCTTTTTGACGGCTATTAAAAATGCCGAGGGACATTGGCTAAATCGCCCCATTATACCCAATATTCTGCGTCCCGATGTGAATTTATTTAATTTTAGTTAACCAGCAGGTGAATTTATGAATGCACTGTTATCGCCATCGGCAACTTGGACTTTTCCCTTTTGTCCCGAACCGCCCGATTGGTTTCTGGATTGGGACGGTATTCAAAATCATTTCGACTGGATTGACAGCCTCAAAGGATGTCAGCAAGACCCGATTTACCACGCCGAAGGAGATGTTTTTATTCATACCAAAATGGTCTGCGAAGCCTTAATATCTTCTCCAAATTGGCGGCAATTACCCGAAAAAGAACGATCGATACTTTTTGCCGCGGCTTTGCTGCACGATGTCGCCAAACCAGCCTTTACAAAAATAGAAGCCGACGGCAGAATTAGCTCAAAAGGTCACGCCCGCCAAGGTGCGAGAATGGTCAGACAAATTTTATCTCAATTCGAGCCGCCAGTGCAGTTTGAGATTCGCGAAACAGTGGTGGCGATCGTCCAATTCGGCAGTTTACCCATCTGGCTGATCGACAAACCCAACCCGCAGCAGTCTGTAATTAAAGTTAGTCAAGTTGTCCGCTGCGATTTTCTCGCACTTTTAGCCGAAGCAGACGTGCGGGGCCGACAGTGTAGTGACAGACAAGAACTGCTCGATAAAATAGAACTATTTCGGGAGTTTTGTCAAGAAAATAATTGTTTGGATTCTCCCCGACAGTTTCCATCAGCACACAGCCGATTTATCTACTTCCGCAAAGAGAACGGGAATCCCGATTACGAAGCATTTGACGATACTCGATGCGAAGTAATTTTGATGTCTGGCTTGCCAGGAAGCGGTAAAGATTATTGGATTCGGAAAAATCTCCCAGATTTGCCATTAATCTCGCTGGATGCACTGCGAAAAGAGATGAATCTCCCTCCCGACGAAACCCCTGGAAATGTGGTCACAGCCGCAAAAAAAAGAGCACGCGAATACATGAATGAGGAGCGTTCTTTTGTGTGGAACGCCACGAATACTACTAAACAAATGCGGCAGCAATTAATTAATTTTTTTGCTGCTTATCAAGCGCGAATTCGCATTGTTTATCTAGAAGTACCTCTAGAAGAAATATTGCAGCGGAATCGATCGCGCACAGCAACTGTACCGGAAGCAGTCATTCGCAAATTAGCTGCGCGGCTGGACATTCCAGATATCACAGAAGCGCATCAAGTTGATCGGATAGTTAACAATTAATCTCCCTTTTTATCTCAAACTTTTAGAGCCCCGACTTCTTTAAGAAGTCGGGGCTCTGGGTATTACGTTTGGGGTTTCCTTTGATATCAATGAGTTTGATAATTTTCCTCAGTCCAACAGCGCGGCAGAGTTTCACCGGAAGGAAACACTAAATTACTTTTTGGAAAAGTTGCTGTCTCTTGCTCTTCTTGACCAGCTTGATTTTTTCCAGGCACTTCATTTTTTGTAGGGCTGATTAAAGCCTCTACATCGAGGATTTCAATCAAGTCGCCTGATTCTTTTTCTTGTAAAAGCATAGTTTTTCCGTGAAGGGTAAATGCGAGTTAGGGTTTGAGGACAACTTTGATGCAGTTGTCTTTTTTGTTTTTGAAAATGTCGTAGGCGTGGGGCGCTTCATCCAATTTCATTCGGTGCGTAATTACGAATGACGGGTCAATTTCGCCTTTTTGAACGCGATCGAGCAAAGGCCGCAAATAGCGGTGAACGTGCGTCTGTCCCATTTTCATGGTTAAACCTTTGTTGAAAGCTGCACCTAATGGCACTTTGTCAACGAAACCGCCGTAAACGCCGGGAATTGACACTGTGCCACCCTTGCGACACGCGAGGATCACTTGTCGCAGGGCGGTGGGTCGATCGCTCTCCAAACGCACGGCTTGCTTGGCTTTGTCGTACAAAGCGTCGAGACCGGTGCCGTGGGCTTCCATCCCCACCGCGTCGATGCAAGAGTCGGGTCCGCGTCCCCCCGTCATTTCGGTGACTGCTTCCCCGGCGTCGATTTCTTCGTAGTTGATGATTTCAGCTTTGGCCGCGGCCGCCATTTGCAAGCGTTCCGGTATGCGGTCGATCGCAATTACTCGCTCGGCCCCCAGCATAAACGCGCTTCTGATCGCAAATTGTCCGACTGGCCCGCATCCCCAAACAGCTACAGTATCCCCCGGTTGAATGTCGCAGTTTTCGGCCGCCATGTAACCGGTAGGAAAGATATCGGTAAGGAACAATACTTGTTCGTCAGAAAGTCCGTCGGGAATTTTTAAAGGGCCGACATCTGCAAACGGAACTCGCGCGTATTCTGCTTGTCCGCCTGCATAGCCGCCCGTTAAATGCGAGTAGCCAAACAGTCCTGCAGGCGAATGACCGAACATTTTTTCAGCCAGCCCAGCATTGGGGTTGGAGTTGTCGCACAGCGACCACAAATCGCGGTTGCAAAAAAAGCAACTGCCGCAAGAAATAGTAAAAGGAATGACGACGCGATCGCCCTTTTTTAAGTTCTTGACTTGGCTGCCGAGTTCGACTACTTCCCCCATGAATTCGTGCCCCATGATGTCCCCCGATTGCATTGTCGGGATGAAGCCATCGTAGAGGTGCAAATCTGAGCCGCAGATTGCTGTGGACGTGATTTTAACTATTGCATCGCGCGGGTTGATAATTTTTGGGTCTGGTACATTATCAACGCGCACATCATTTGCTCCGTGCCAGCAAAGAGCTTTCATTATTTTTTTTCCTCTAGTTAACTACTAGCTAGCAAATTTTTGATTCTAAATCTTACCTTTACTAAGCCGATCAATTACTCGGTTGGATGTTTTTAATTTTAAGCATATAAAATATATATTCTCTCTATCCAAGGTATAATTTATAAATCTATCTTCCGGCTGTTTTCAATACCAAAAATGTAAAGTTTATGCCCCTAAAGTGCGGGAAATTTTACATTCTTGTTTTAACCGCCAACAGTTATAGCAACCGCGCCCGACGGTTAGGACGTTCTTAATTGCTAAAATCCTTGGGGAAGATTGCAACTTCGGTCTTCGTTCAACATCTGCTAGAACAGCTAATAACGAGATGGATGAGGTTGTTTTTGTCGATCGGCGATCGCTTTTATCTCACAAAAAATAAATTTTCTCACTTAATCTCACTAAAGCCGATGTCTTGGCTCACTTTAGATAAAGAGCGCCCGAAAACTTCTCAAGTAAAAGTGGGTTGATCGATTATTAAGTAGGGTGCATGACTTTTGTATCGCTCCATACTCCACCTGAATCTGGAGAATCACGCACCCTGCTTAAGGATGATTAATAGTCAAATATTGTATCATTAGTTATAACTAAAAGCCGAGCTTGCGGTAAAGTTGTTAAAGATTAAAATTTATCGATCGCCTTTTATGCCTTACACTGCATCTACCCCAACAGACCCCAATCAACCCAACATCCGCAATGCCGACCACCGCCTACTAGAATTCACCAAGCTAACTCCGATGATGCAGCGGTATGTGGAAGTGAAAGAACAGTATCCCCACGCACTTTTATTGTTTCGAGTCGGAGATTTCTTTGAGTGTTTTTTCCAAGATGCAGTTACTATTTCGCAGGAATTAGAACTTGTTTGTACTAGCAAAGAAAGTGGCAAGGAAATCGGCCGAGTGCCGATGACAGGAGTACCGCACCACGCTCTAGACCGCTACACCTCAATGTTAGTAGAAAAAGGCTATGCTGTGGTAGTTTGCGACCAAGTGGAAGATGCCTCGATTGCTGCTAAAGAAGGCCGCCAAGTCAAGCGAGAAATTACCCGCATTCTCACCCCCGGAACTTTGACTGATGACGGAATGCTCAAACCCAGGCAAAATAATTTTTTAGCCGCAATTGTGATAGCGGGGGAACATTGGGGATTGGCTTATACAGATATTTCTACGGGAGAATTCGTAACTACCCAAGCAGATACTTTAGAACAATTAACCCTAGAATTGCTGCGCTTGCAGCCTTCGGAAGTCTTGGTACCGACTAATGCGCCGGATTTGGTGACTATGTTGAGGCCCGGAGAGAAATCCGAGCATTTGCCCGATTGTTTGCCGAATTCGTTTTGCTATTCTTTGCGATCGCAAATTCCGTTTACTTTGCCCGAAGCAAAACAGAGAATCCTGCAAAAATTCAAAGTGCGATCGCTCGAAGGCATGGGATGCGGCCATTTGCCCCTCGCAGTGCGCGCCGCCGGCGGTTTGCTGCAATATCTCGAAGAAACTCAAAAGGAAAAAGCAGTTTCTTTGCAAAGATTGCACACTTACACTCTCACCGATTTTCTCATCCTCGACTACCAAACCCGCCGCAATCTCGAAATTACTCAAACGGTGAGAGATGGGGTTTTTCACGGTTCGCTGCTGTGGGCTATAGATAAAACCAGCACCGCAATGGGAGGTCGCGCTTTGCGCCGCTGGGTGCTGCAACCTTTGCTCAGCATTAAAGGCATTTGCGCCCGACACGACACGATTCAAGAATTAGTAGAAAATAACGGTCTGCGCCAAGATTTTCAGCAGTTGCTGCGCCAAATTTACGATATCGAAAGACTAACAGGTCGCGCCGGTTCTGGAACAGCTAGCGCGCGGGATTTGGTCGCTTTAGCTGATTCTCTGGGAAAACTGCCGGAATTAGCTTCGATCGCAGCCCAAGGGATATCGCCATATTTGAAAGCGCTGCAAAATGTACCGCCAATTTTAGAAGAATTAGCAACTAAAATTCACGCTCATTTAGTTGACGAACCGCCGATTCATTTAAAAGAAGGAGGCTTGATTCGAGCGGGAATCAATCCCATGCTAGATGAAATGCGCCACACTGCATCAGCCGACCAAGAATGGATTGCCAATTTAGAAGCAACCGAGAGAAAACGCACGGGAATTTCTAATCTAAAAGTAGGCTACAATAAAGCTTTCGGCTATTACATCAGCATTACAAAATCGAAAGTAGACCAAGTGCCGAAGGACTACACCCGCAAGCAAACTCTCACTAATGAAGAACGTTATAGCACTGAAGAATTAAAAGAAAGGGAAGTGCGAATTCTGACAGCGCGGGAAGATTTAAATCAATTGGAATACGATATTTTTGCTAAAGTGCGATCGGAGGTAGGAGAACACGCCGAAATTATTCGCAATGTTTCCCGCGCAGTGGCGGCGGTAGATGTTTTGTGCGGTTTGTCAGAAGTAGCAGTTTACCAGAATTACTGCCGCCCGACTATGACAGAAAGTCGGGAAATTAAAATTATTGAAGGTTGTCACCCGGTAGTGGAAAAGTCTTTGCCGCCCGGATTTTTTGTACCTAATTCTGCTTTTTTGGGTCGGGAAGAATCGCTAAACCGCCCAGATTTAATTATTTTAACCGGGCCGAATGCTAGCGGGAAAAGCTGCTACTTGCGGCAGGTGGGCTTGATCCAGTTAATGGCGCAGATGGGCAGTTTTGTGCCGGCAAAAGCTGCTAGTTTGGGAATTTGCGATCGCATTTTTACCCGCGTCGGCGCAGTAGACGATTTGGCAACCGGTCAGTCTACGTTTATGGTGGAAATGAACGAAACTGCAAATATTCTCAATCACGCCACGCCGCAATCATTGGTTTTGTTAGATGAAATTGGCAGGGGAACGGCGACGTTTGACGGACTTTCTATTGCTTGGTCTGTAGCAGAATACTTAGCAACTGAGATTCGGGCGCGGACGATTTTTGCGACTCACTATCACGAATTGAATGAGTTAGCTTCTATTTTAGATAATGTCGCAAATTATCAAGTAACAGTGAAAGAATTGCCGGATCAAATCGTATTTTTGCACCAAGTTCAGGCGGGAGGTGCGGACAAATCTTACGGAATTGAAGCGGGGAGATTGGCAGGTTTGCCGCCGTCGGTGATTGACAGGGCGAGACAGGTGATGAAGCAGATTGAGAAACATAGCAAAATTGCGATCGGGCTGCGGAAAGGTGTTAAAAAAAATGGTAGAAAAGAGTCGGAGGGCGAACAGTTGGATATTTTTGAAGATTAAAGTTTAAGGTCTGTAAAAAAGTTTGTAGATGTGTAGTGTGCGTCCGAGCGTCCAAACCTGTTACAATCGAAAGGATCGATGTCTGACGCACCCTACAACTGCGACACTTGCCTCTGCCTTAAAAGCTTAGATTTAAAGACTAAAGTCCTTACTACAAACCTGCAATTCAAATTCACTTTCCATTTTGCAATTTTCTTACCTCTTTGTGCACGCTCATCCCAATTTCCAAAGCCTCATTTAGCAACCGCCCGTATTCAGTCGCCCGATCGCTCACATCCAGCGCCATCAAAGCAGCCAAATTACTTTCAATATTAGCAAATAACTCGTAACGGCGGCCGATAAATTTCTGATTTTCCCTGAGAATCCTCTCTGTTTTCAAAGCACAGACTAAACTTTCTCTAGTAATTTTTAATGCTTCAATTGCATCTCCTCGGTTAATTAAATTGGCTTGTAAATTGCCAGCATCCGTTAGGCGATCGATAATATCTAAAGCCTGAATTACCTCATGATACTTCTCAACTTCATCCAGCAGACCCGCCAGCGTTGCCAGAGGCTTTGCCTTAACCCATTTATAGGCATTCCAAGCAACAGTAATCGCCAGCGACAAACTCAAAGTTATTTGTAAAACCCGGACAAATATTTCAGCATCGCTAAATAAACCAACATTATGTTGATTAGCCAGTAAAGCCACAGGCAGCGAAACAACTAATGTCAGGCAAAATATCAGCAACTCATTCAACAAAATAGAAAACAGCTTTTTGCTGTCCCGGAGTGCCGCAGGTCGGTAAAAATCCGCTGCAAAACCGTCGCTCAAAGCTATTCCGCTCAAATCCTCCAACTCCTTCTCAGGAATTTGTAACTGTTCCAAATCCGCTTGTATCACTCTTTAAAATCTCCTTAAATTGGGATTAATTACGATCCTCCCAGAGACATAATTGATTGCCACAGACTCATATAAAAATTGCTGTCTCGGTCTCGGAACAGTTGAAAAGCTTGTCCCGGTGCGCCAAAAAACGGTCTTAGCGTCCATCCCAATTGACTGCCAACAAACGCATAAAGTCCCAACCAGAAGCGCAAAATATTTAACCTGATGTCTTTGCCTTCCGCATCTTGTTCTGAAAGAAAGTGCATTCCTTGATAAATGAAATTTACTCCCAAAAATCCTGTGATTGCCATGATAGCAACATTCAGCACCAGATAAAAATTGTAATTGGTACTGCTTATGAGGAAAAACAAACTAACAGGTGCAAATCCAAACAGCAAAACGCTAATCATCGCCATCGCTGTCATCAACAATGTCAAATACTGCTCAAAAGTACGTTTTGAACCAAACATGACATTAAAAAAGTAAAGTGTGGGAAAGCAGATAATCAGCGTCAGTAGGTAAAGTGCTGGCAACTTAATTGCTGAAACCAGACATTGCATCCACGTACTAGATGCACCTAATATCGCTCCGTAAATGGCAAAAAATAGCGTACTAGAAATCAACAAACCGAAAATTTTAGATTTGAGCTTGACACCTTGGCGAATTTCTTCGAGAAACTGTTGCCGTTCCCGCAGCAAATACATTACTACTGAAAAATATTTCACGGGCTCTCCTTGTGACTGATGCGACTCCGAATCAGTCATAACTCAAGCTGAGTTCGATCGGCAATCTTGTCAAATCAGGGCACTCTATGTTAACCACTTATTCTTGCAGATACAGGGCTTACACAGAACCTAATTATGTAGGGTGCTCTTGGGCCGCGCACCTTACTGCTATTAACTATCGGCTGGATATTTCTAGTCAAATTCTAGTCACATTGTCTCCAAATTGTATCCAAAAAGGTCATTGGATAGTCATTTCGTAGTCATTTCCTAGTCATTTGATAGTCACTTTGACCGCCGCATCAGCCGTATTCTGGGCAATAAAAAACCTCAAACCGTTCATTTATCGTTGGTTTGAGGTTTTTGTAGGCGCAAGCGGGCAGCGGGAATCGAACCCGCATAGTTAGCTTGGAAGGCTAAAGTTTTACCACTAAACTATGCCCGCGCACAGAAACTAAACATACCACAAGTCTCTGGGGATTGCAATAGGCCTGTGCAAAATTTTTGAAGACCTCCCTCACAGTGGCTGAATCGGGGCTGAATCGGGACTTGCGGGCCGATCGCCCCCTCGCCCCAAAAATCCCCGTCTCCCATGCTGCGTAAGACTTTACGGATGGAAATAATCGTAAATTTGCTGCGCCAGACGCGGGCCAATCCCAGAAACTTCTGCCAACTGTTCGGGAGTCGCTAAACGGAGGTAGTCGATCGACCGAAAATGTGCCAACAATTGTTTTTGTCGGTGGTGTCCCAATCCCGGAATTTCATCAAGGCGCGATCGCTTCATTCTCTCGCTTCTTCGATCGCGGTGAAAACTCACAGCAAATCTGTGGGCCTCATCCCGCACCCGGCGCAATAATTGTACCCCAGGCTGCTCAGAATTAGTTTGCAGTGGCAAAGATTCCCCCGGCAAAAATATCTCCTCTCGCTGCTTTGCCAAACTGACAACGCGCAACTCTTCTAGCAAATTCATTTCGCGCAAAACAGCCACAACTGCTGACAGTTGACCTTTGCCGCCATCTATCATAATTAAGTCGGGTTTGTCGGAAATAGTATGAGAAACAGAAGAAAAACTACTGATTTCTTCCGGTTCTCCTAAATTACTCAATTCATCTTCCTTTTTTTTATCCGTTAAATCCGCTACAAAATCCGTTGCCGAACTTTCTTCTTCCTTCAATCCTCGGAATCGGCGACCGATAACTTCTGCTAAACTAGCAAAATCATCAGAATGACCCGATTTAATTTCAGGATTTTTAATTTTGTAATGGCGGTAGTGTTGATTGGCCGGCAAACCGTCAATAAATACGACGCGGGAAGCTACGGCGTCAGAACCTTGAATGTGAGAAATATCGTAACCTTCAATGCGGCGAGGAACTTCTGGCAAATCGAGAATTTCTGCTAAATCTTGCATTGCTTGAGAATTGCGATCGCTCAATCTTTGCATTCTCGCCAATTCATACTCAGCATTGCGTTCCACCATCTCAATCAACTCAGCCTTAGTTTGCCGCTGCGGCGTCAAGATCGTAACTTTTCGTCCCTTACGGTTGCTCAACCAATCTGCTAATATTTCCGCTTCTGGCAATTCGTACTGCACAGAAATTTCGCTGGGAATTTCTACGGATTCGACATTTTGATAGTGTTCTTCCAACACCCGCTGCAAAATCGCTCCGGCCTCTACCCCCCCCGATTGTAGGGGCGGTGCCCCCGTGCCCGCCCTGGGTTGGGGAGGTATTTCCGCCATAAATCCCAATCTTCCGACCAATTGACCGGCGCGAATTTGAAACAATTGAACGCAAGCGTGTTGACTATCGGCCGCAAGTGCGATCGCATCTCTCGAAACCGTATCGTCGGGCAAAGACACTTTTTGACCCGCACTCAAAGACTGCAAACCCTTAATTTGGTCGCGAATGCGCGCCGCCGTTTCAAAGTTTAAATCTTCTGCTGCCTCTTCCATTTGGGGCTGCAAAATATCGAGCAATTCCTCAGTCCTTCCCTGGAAAATCATCGCTACTTTTTGGATGATTTTTCGATATTCTTCCGGCGAAGTTAACCCTTGACAAACGCCAACGCAGCGCCCGATGTCGTAATTCAAACAGGGACGGTCTTTAAACAGCGGTTGAGGGCGTTGCCGCAGCGGGAAAATTCGCTTAATTAAATGTAGCGTACTCCGCAGTGCCCCTGTATCGACGTAAGGGCCGTAATAGCGGTCTTTTGCACTACCTGCGCGGCGTTTCCGGGTGATAAAAATGCGCGGGTATTCCTCCGACCAAGTTATGCACAAATAAGGATATTTTTTATCATCTTTGAGAAGGACATTAAAGTAAGGTTGGTGCTGTTTTACAAGGTTTGCTTCTAACGCTAAAGCTTCTGCTTCGGTGTCGGTGGCGATGAATTCAATTTCGCGCACTTGCTGCACCATCATCGCGATGCGGGGACTAAGATTTTGGCTTTCGCGGAAGTAGGAACGGACGCGGTTTCGGAGTTTTTTGGATTTGCCGATGTAAAGGATGCGATCGCTCTCATCGCGCATTAAATATACACCAGGAACCGCCGGAATTTCTTTGAGGCGACTTTCTAGGCGTTCCGAGTCTTTAACTAACGGCAGAGTTTTTGTGGATGGCATTGCAAGCTATCTCAGCAAAATAGAGACTGATTGTACACTCTTTTATTTTACCTTAATTAGGTCGATTTTGACTGCTGGGACGGTCGCCAAACCCACCGATTAAACTGGAAAATCAGTTACAGTATCTGAGATAAAAACTTGCGGGTGCGTTCTTCCTTCGGGTTCTGAAAAAACTCTTCTGGTTGGGCTTCTTCCACTAAAACACCGCCATCCATCAACACAATGCGATCGGCAACTTCGCGCGCAAACCCGACTTCGTGAGTCACCACGACCATTGTAATTCCAGTTTGAGCCAAATTTCGCATTACATCTAACACTTCCCGCACCATCTCCGGGTCTAATGCTGATGTCGGTTCATCAAACAGCATAATTTTAGGCTGCATGGCTAGAGAACGTGCAATAGCGACCCGCTGCTGTTGTCCTCCAGACAACTGTCCGGGATATTTTTTTGCTTGTTCCAAAATTCCCACTCTTTCTAACAGTTGCATTGCCACTTCTTCGGCTTTTTTCTTGGGCCATCGACGCACCCATACTGGCGCTAACATCACGTTTTGCAAGACTGATAAGTGGGGAAACAGGTTGAATTGCTGAAACACCATTCCTACTTCGCGGCGAATTGTCTCGATGTTGCGTAAGTCGTGGGAAAGTTCGATTCCGTCGATCGTAATTTTACCTTGTTGGTATTCTTCTAAAGCGTTGAATGTGCGAATAAACGTCGATTTTCCCGAACCAGAGGGCCCCATCACGACAACGACTTCGCCCCGGTTTACGGTCAGGCTGACACCTCGCAGTACGTGAAATTGTCCGTACCATTTGTGGACGTTTTCTGCTACGATTACTTGTTCTGCGATTGTGGGTTTAGTTTCCATAGTTTTTGGTTTTTAAACCGCTGATGAACGCGGATGAACGCAGATATTGTTTTACCTTTCCCCTACGCCTAAAGTTCGCTCTATTTTGCGGCTTGCTAGTGACATTGAGTAGCAAAATATCCAATAAATGATGCCGACGAATATGTAAACTTCGGCGTATCTACCGATATAGGATGGATTTGCTAAAACTGCGCGGGATATTCCGATTAATTCTAACATTCCGAATAGAGATAGCAGGGATGTATCCATGAATAATCCGATGAATTGACCGCCGATCGCCGGAATGACTATTCGCAGTGCTTGAGGCAGTACAATGAGAATTGTAAGCAGGGGTGTATTGAGTCCGATCGACCTCGCTGCTTCTATTTGTCCCCTGGGCACAGCCTGCAAGCCACCGCGCACGTTTTCCGCCAAGTATGCCGCACTAAATAACGTTAATCCCGCAATGGCTCTAATTACTCTATCCAATTTCGGATATTCTGGCGGCAAGAAGAGTTGCAGCATCACTTGACCTAAAAACAAAATGCCAATTAATGGTAAACCGCGAATAATTTCAATGTATAGTGTTGATAACAGTCTCACAACTGGCAAAGAACTTTGTCTGCCGAGTGCTAGCAATACTCCCAAAGGAAAGGAAAGCACAATACTAATAACTGCTAAAAACAGCGTCAATACTAAACCGCCCCAATCATTTGTTGACACTTCGGTCAAACCCAACCCGCCTTTAATTAACCACAAAATTATGGGGAAAGAAAGAGCCCAAACTGCTGGCATCCAGCCCATGATTTTTGGGTGAATTTGCCTGCCGATGACATAGCTGGCGGCGGCTGCGATAATAATTCCTAAGAGGTAGAGGCGAGAGGTTAGGTCGATCGGCGAAATGACCGCACCTACAACCGCAGCACCGAGTATAATTAGTAAAGGCGGATTCCAAAGACGTTCTTGCCGCTGAATGTTTCCCCAAGTTAATCCTCCCAACAAGGCAATTATGGCCGTTACTATCCACAGCCGCCAGTAGGATTCGCGGGGAAATCTGCCGGCGAAAAATAGCGGCAAGTTAGCTTCTAAAACGCGCCATTGAGCTTTTGTTGTTGCCCAAACGATAATTCCTTTAATAGTTTGGAAAGCGATAATTAGGCAAACTACCGTCAGAATGCTGTTGTACCAGGTACTAAATAAATTTTTGCGCGCCCAATTCCAGGGGGTAGGTGATTCGGTGGTTGGGGGCGGTAATATGGGGACAGTTTCCATATAGCGGTTTTCAATCCTATGACGTAGAGTAACAACCAGTTATTTTATTAACCCGCGTAGGCGGATTTTGTTTGTATAGACGCGATTTCCAATCGCCAAAGCTAAAAAAAATCCTACTTATTTTCGCCGATTTATCCAATCTTCTCCACCTGGTAACTGACTTAAATGCTGGGCTAACACTGCGGGTAAATCTTTGGCGGAATGGATATAAGTCAAGTTCAATAACCTCACAGCAGTTTGAAGAATCAGGTTTCTATCCATCATCTCTGCAAGTTGAAATTGAGTATAAACACCATTCAATACTTCCTCCGCAGCCTCTGCAATCGCATCCTCAATCACCTCCTCCTCTATAAAACTCTCCCATTCATCAGAATTGATGTAATAAGATGTTTTATTATCTTTAATATTTACCTTTTTAATTTCTCTGATTGCATTGCGAATCGAACTTGCCCAAGAACCAGTTAATCGCTGTTCAACTTGATTTTTAATCAAGTGAATAAGCAAAATATTTAAAAAAGATTGGATTTGTCGCAAAATAGCCTGTTTGCTCATTCCATCTAACTCATCGACTATTGCCAAAGCATCCGTATACCTTCCTTCCAATATGCTCTTTCTAAGAGCAATTAATTCTTGTGTCATTTGATCCACCTCCAATTTGATACTAGCAAGCCAAAGATAGTTGTGAGTTATTTATTATTGCTTAATCCTCAACTCACAAGTTTTAGTTACTCGGTCTAAGCTAAAGTCACTGTATGCCATTTGACGGATTCTCATTTTATTCCAATTAAAATAGATTAAATATAAACTATTTACCTTTCCTTGATTTGTACGGTTTTATTGTACCAATTCATGAACAAAGAAACTATCAAACTAATTGTGAGGTATGTTACCATGATAATTAACATTGCTTCGATCGCGCGACCGGTCTGATTCAACGTCGGAGAGCCCACCACAAAATAAACGTCGGGATAAGCAACCGCAACCGCTAAACTAGAATTCTTAGCTAAATTCAGATACTGACTGGTTAAAGGCGGCACAATCACCCGCAAAGCTTGCGGTAAAATTACCATCCGCATCATGGTTCCAGACTTCAGCCCCAAAGACTTTCCCGCTTCCCACTGGCCTTTCGATACTGACTGAATTCCGGCCCGCACAATTTCTGCAATGTAACTGCCAGTATACAAGCTGAGTCCTGTCACCAAGGCGGCAAATTCAGGAGTTAATTTTAACCCTCCTTCGAGTTGCAATTCTGGTGTCAGGCGGGGGAAATCTAGACGAAAAGGCAGATTTTTGGTGATAATAAAAGCTAAGATTGCACTTAGCCCGATCGCACCTAGAGCCCAAAACAACTGTCTTCCCGGCTTAGCTTCTTCCAACATCACCCGCGCCCGCCACATCCACAGCCCCGCGGCCGCCAAAACTCCGACTGTTAGCAAAATCAACCAAATCTCAAAACCCGGCAAAGTCACAGGCCAAGGTACAGCAATGCCGCGATTTGTCAAGTAAATCGGCCCCCTCATCTGCAGATTGTCTTCGAGTTTTGGCAGAGAAATGAAAACTGCAAAATACCAGAAAAATAATTGCAGCAATAACGGCGTATTCCGCAAAATTTCTACGTACAAACCCGCCAAATTCCGCAGCAACCAATTGTCGGAAAGGCGCGCAATTCCTACCGTCAAACCCGCAACTGTTGCAAAAATAATGCCGATAGCCATCACCCGCAGCGAGTTGATTAAACCCACAAAATAAGCTTGCCTGTAACTGTTGGCGGGACTGTAGGGAATCACGCTTTCACCGATATCAAAAGATGCTTGGGAATTGAGAAAATCAAATCCAAATGCAATCCCCAGTTGCGAGTAATTGGCACTGAGATTGTCCCAGAGAATGGCGATCACAACTATTACTAAAATTAGGGCGATCGCCTGTCCGGCTATTTTCCAGAAGCGATCGTCCCGCAGCAGTTTTGATATATCTTTAAATTTGGGCAATTTCTGCGATTTGCCCGGTTGAGGTTCTGGGTTCATAACTGTTTAATGTATAGCGCACTATACCTAACTTTAGTCGGCCTAAAATATCTTCTAGGGTAGACCTAGAAAGCACCTTAAAAGTCGTGTAAGCGCGGATTACCTTGCTGTCTAAAATATTTTGTTGGTTAACTGTTAACAGTTAACAGTTAACTGTTAACTGTCAACTGTTAACTAAAATTAACGGAACGGCGGCGAGTAAAGCAAACCGCCATCTTTCCAGAGTCTGTTTTGACCCCGTTCTAACTTGAGTGTACTTTTCGGGCCGAGGTTGCGATCGTACATTTCCCCGTAATTCCCCACTTTCTTCACAACGCGGACGGCGTAGTCGTTCGGGAGTCCCAAACCTTTACCTAAATCTCCTTCGGTTCCTAGCAAACGTTTGACGCTGGGGTCAGTAGTGCTTGCAACAAGTTGGTCTACATTTCCTGAATTAATTCCCAAATCTTCAGCTTCAATCGCAGCAAAAACGACCCATCTCACCGCGTCAGCCCATTTAGGATCGCCGCTTTTCACCGCTGGGGCTAACGGTTCTTTTGACATCACGATCGGCAAAACAACATTATTCTCGGAATTCGGCAGAGTTGTCCGCTTAGAAACAAGTTGCGATCGATCGGCAGTAACACCTTGACAGCGACCTTCTTGATAGGTAGCAAAGGTAGAATTCACATCTTCAAACACGACAGGAGTGTATTTAACTCCTAATCTTCGCATTTGGTCGGACAAATTTTGTTCCGTGCTCGTACCTGTCTGCACGCAGATAGATTTGCCCGCAAAATCTTTTAAACTTTTGATGCCGCTGTCTTTTTTGACCATGATGCTTTGAGAGTCATAAAAGATCACCGGGGCAAATTCCATTCCGGTAGTGCTGTCGCGACTCGCGGTATAGGTGGTATTTCGGCTGAGAATGTCGATTTCTCCCGCCTGCAAAACTGTAAATCTATCTTTAGCGTTGAGTTTTCGGTACTCGACTTTTTCTGGGTCGTCAAATATTGCCGCCGCTACAGCCCTGCACACATCCACATCCAGTCCCGAGTATTTGCCTTTTTCGTCTACAAAGCTAAAACCCGGCAGTTCGCCGCTGACGCCACAAATCAGTTTGCCGCGGCTGACAATTGTATCTATCCGGCTGGAACCTTGTTGCGAGTTGCCGCCGGCAGTAGTTGTTGCGGTTGTTTGTCCGGTTTGTGCCGATCGATCTCTACAAGACGCCAACGGTGCAACAAACAACACACTTGCTAGTAGCAGAAATCCCCATTTACGCATAGATTTTAATAGAACGCTTTCCTGACAATCCTACCTTGTAGCTGTCAGAACTGTGGCGATCGGCGATCTACACAGCCTCCGGTTTCAAATTAGCCGTTCTGCATCCGGTGCTGCACTGCAGCAACTGCACCGACTACCCGCCTGTTTTTTTTGAGCAAACTGGGAGCCCAGAGTTGGAAACCCGGTTTCCGGCTGGAGGTCTGGTCGTCAAACCTAAGATTTATCCTTGAAACCCGGTTTCTTTTCTGCTATTTCTGCCCAGCGCAAGGGCTCATCGCCCTTCCCTGGAATATTTATCCGATTTTGATTGAATCCGCTCACAGTAGCTCTGGTGCGAGCCGCTGCTCAGCTAAATCGCGGATTAGGGAAAGCCGAGACTGGATGTATTCGTCCAACACATCTGCTTCTTTGCCATTAAGCGCAGAGTTCGTTTTTAACTGCTTTAGCAGCCACTGTACCAAGGTCGCATCGTCTAAATTGACTAACAGAGTAGCTTGGGTGGTCTCAATTAATGACCAGAGTTGGCGTAACATGACTGGAGTCATAAAACCTCGTTGAGCGTAAATACGCACTTAATGGGCGGGGATAGCGAAAAGCGGGTCTTGGTGTCTCAAGCCGATAGACGAAAAGCACCCTTATGTCGATCGGCTTAATGATTATTTTATATTTGACCACATTAACTTAATACAGTAGTGTCATAAGTTACAACACACAAGATGTTATAAGAGTTCCCAATTCCTTCACATTGAGATAAATATCTTGATAAAAGATTAAAAATCTTTACAAGCGAGCGATCGCGGGGCTGCCAAGAGCCGTCCGCGATCGGGCTGGAGAGCCCGGTTCAAAACAAAATTGATTCATTACTCACTAGCCACCAACTTTTCAACCCCCGCCAGAATTATTTCTAATTCAGCGATGATTCTTGTAGCCCCCTCCAAATCATTAGATTCAGCCCGACTTTGAAGCTGATCTGCCATGTTGGGCATTAACCGCACGGCCGCCGTAGCGCTGACACCTTTAATTTGATGAGCGTGGCGGGCGAGTGTCTCCATATCTCCCGAAGCAATCGCCTCCTTAGCAGCTTCTAAATAACTACCAGTATCCACCACAAAAGCTTGCAGTATTTCCCGCTCAAACTCTAAATCAGCGCCCGAAATTTCGTGCAGACGTGCCATATCGACTAGCGATTCGATATCTGGCTCAGAATTTTGAAGTTCCTCGCCCTTAAACTTGGGAGTTTCAATTTTTAGCTTGGCGGACCAATTTTCTAGTACCGATTTTAACTTTTCAATCGCAATAGGTTTGCTAATATAATCGTCCATGCCCGCCGCCAGACACTTTTCCCGATCGCCCTTCAAAGCATTCGCCGTCATCGCAATCACCACCGTCTTTTGATGCGGCTGCATCTTCCCAGCAGCAACATCTGCCGCTTCTAGGCGGCGCAATTGCAGCGTTGCTTCGTAACCGTCCAAAACCGGCATCTGACAGTCCATCAACACAATGTCATACTTTTTCAGAGCAACCATAGATACCGCCTCTGCACCGTTATTGGCCACATCCGCCGCGCATCCCAAAACTCTGAGTTGATTCAGACCAACTTTTTGATTGATTGGAGTATCTTCAACTAACAAAATCTTTAAACTTGCTAAGTCCCGGTTGTCAATAGCTGAGGCTCGATTGGACGTTGAATTTGGCAGCGGCTCATCAATCAGCGTCATCGGGGCGATCGCATTCGCCAAGCAATCAAATAGTCGGTGAGCTTTCACAGGTTTAGTTAAATACCCGCTAAAACCGCTATCTACCAAGCGTTTCGCCTCTGCAAGCTGAGTCATTGAAGTCAGCACCACCCACTTTGTTTGCTGCATTGCAGGCTCAGAAATCCTCAAGCGTTCGAGACTCCCCGCCACCATTTCCGGCAACTGAATATCAACCAAAACGATATCGTAAGGGGAATTAAGGCTGACAGCTTTGTACATAGATGCGATCGTCATCCAACCGTTCTCAACCTCCTCAACCTCCATTCCCCACAAAACAGCCATTCTCACTAGCACTTTTCGCACTGTCGGCTTGTCGCTGGCAACTAACATTTTTCGCCCTGCCAGCACCGTTTCAAAATTCACTTCGCACGCTGTCCCGACAGCAGTTAAATTTTCATTAACTGTCGGCACAGTAAACCAAAAAGTCGAGCCTTTGCCAGGGGTACTTTCCACACCGATTTGCCCACCCATTAACTCCACCAACTCCTTGGAAATAGCCAGCCCCAAACCTGTGCCACCATATTTTCTTGTCGTAGAGGCATCAACTTGAGTAAAAGATTGAAACAGCTTTTTTTTGTCTTCGGGAGCAATCCCAATCCCTGTATCTGTGACTTTAAACAGCAGGAGCATAGAGTCATTATTTTCTGTTTTTAACGCTCCGATATTTTCTAAAATTTTCTGATTGTCGCTGGCTGCCAATAACCCAGAATTACTAGCATTAGCTACCTCAATTACAACTTCTCCTGCTTCTGTAAACTTAATAGCATTGTTGATCAAATTAGTGAGTATTTGCCGCAACCGCGCTGCATCACCTTTAATTTGCACCGGCACGTCGCTGTCAATCAGCGCCACCACTTCTATACCTTTTTCTTGTGCGGGAGTAGCCAACAAATCCAGCACTTCATTCATACAGATACTCAGGTTAAATTCTAGTATTTCTAAGCGCATTTCTCCTGCTTCCAGTTTGGATAGATCCAAAATATCATTAATGATGGAGAGTAAATTTTGACCGCTGAGTTTCAGCGTCTGTACAAAGTCAAGCTGTTCGGGAGTAAGATTCGTTTTCAGCAGCAATTCAGTCATCCCCATCACTCCATTCATCGGAGTACGGATTTCGTGACTCATATTTGCTAAAAATAGCGACTTCATTCGAGACGCTTCTAGGGCTGCTTCTCGGGCCTGCTGTGCTTGTTCAAAAAGAGTAGATTGCTGAATGGCGATCGCCAACTGCACGCTCAACCTTCCCAGCAAATCCATCTCAGAATCAGTCCAAACACGCGGAGCGCTACACTGATGGGCAATCAGCAATCCCCACAACCGATTTTGACTCGTTTCCAAACTCCTTCCCGGCAGTTCAATTCGAGTTTCCGGCGAATATTCTGCTGCCAACCCCTGACTTTCATCGCCTATAAAAATTGGTACAACTAAATTAGCCCTTACCTGCAAACTAGCAAGTAAATCTCGGTGTTCCTCGCTCAAATTGGCAGTATAAATATCTGCCATTGCTTGAATTGTTTCTGCACTGTACAGCCATACATAACTTTCCCCAAAGGATGTTCTTTGAACTTTTCTGCCCAGCAGGGGCATCCAATCATCCCCTACAGATTCCACAACAACCAGCGCTGTTTCCTCGGACTCAAAACGATAAATTACCGTGCGGTCAGTTGCCAGCAACTGTCGCACTTCTTGTACAGCAGTGCTCAGAGTTTGAGTCAGGTTGAGAGACTGGCGGACTCGCTGGGCGATCGCCGAAACCAGCCGTTCTTGTTCTGCTTGTTCGCGCAGCATTCTCTCAGCTTGCTTGCGTTCGGTGACATCGCGAATTACCGCAGCAAAGCACAGCGGTTCGGTGGTTTGAGGGTGCTTGACCAGAAAAGCATTCATCACAACATCAATGGGTTGTCCGTTGCCCAAGTGCTGCATTTGACCTTCGCCTTGCCACTGGCCATGACTGATAATTGTTGGTAAAATCTCTTGACTGAATTTCTGTTGAAAATAGGGCCCAATATAATCCCATATCTCCGAATAAAGCACTGCCGAAAGATTCTCTACACCCACCAGTTTTCGTCCGGCTTCGTTGACAAACAGCGTTTTGCCTTTCAGGGTAGCCATACCGATAAAATCGCTGCTGTTTTCAATCAGCGACACAAATTTTTGCCGTTCTTCTTCTCCTTTTTTGCGTTCGGTAATGTCGCGCTTGACGCAGACATGACAAATTACATCGTCGGCGTTGTTAATCACAGAGTATGCTGCAACGTCGATCGCCAGCGTCTGACCTTTTTTAGTGCAGTTAGTAATTTCGCCCCGAAAACTTCCTGTTTTCGCTAAACTTTGGGCAATTGCCGAAAAGCGCTCCCCCGCAAGCAGCGGCGAAGCTTCTGCTTCTAATTCCGCGTCTGTGTATTCTAAAAGCGTTTGGTGAGCAAGATTTTGTTCGAGGAAAAACCCGTCAGCATCGATAATGACGATCGCATCATTGGAGTTTAAAAATATTTCTCGGTAAAGCTTTAGTTTTTCCTCAGCTCGCTTGCGTTCGGTGATGTCTCTTTTGACATTTACGTAGCAAACTACATCCCCAGCATCATTTAAAACCGCAAAAGCCGAAACCTCCACCTCAACTGTTCCTGCTTGCATAGCCTTAATACAGGTCATTTCGCCTCGGTAGCTCCCTGTTTCCGCCAAGCTTTGCAGCACAGACATAAATGCCTGTTCTCCCATGTGAATGGCAGGCGTTTTTCCCCACAATTTTGACGCGCTGTGACCCAGCAAAGCCGTGTGAGCTTGATTTGTTTCTAAGTAATAGCCTTCGGGGTCTAGTATCGCGATCGCATCGTTGGATTTCAAAAAGATTTGTTGATAAAGTTGCAGCTTCCGTTCAGCTTGTTTCCGGCCGCTAATATCCGTGAACAAGCCGTAGTAAACAATCTCCCCCGATGCTTGAAATTCTGGCTGGGAAGCTCCTTGCACCCATTTAAGTTTTCCTGACGGAGTGACAATTCTTCCTTCCCACCGCCAAGGCTGCAAATTTTCAGCAGAAAGCGTCACCGAGTTGAGAAAATCATCTCGATCTTCGGGATGAATCATGTCAACAATTACATTAAAATCCTGCTGAGCAGCCTCGGGTTCTATTTCATACAATTCTCGGCAGCCCGCACTCACAAACGAGAAGGCCATCGAGCCATCTGGATGCAAGTCAATTTGATATACCGTACCGGGTACGCTAGCAGTAATTTTTTGCAGTTTGGCTTGGCTTTGATTCCTGGCTTCATCTGTGGCCTGCAATTGACCAATCTCTCTAGAAAAACCCAAAACCCCAAATATATTACCCTCTACATCGCACAGCGGCACTTTTTGCGTATCAAAGACGTGCTGTTTGCCATTTTCAAAGACGATCGCCTGGTAGGGATTGCGAACCCTCTCCCCAGCCAGCACAGCTCGATCTTCCTCGCGGATGCCCCTAATTGAGTTGTTGCGATCGCCAAATACTAATTCGGCTGAAAAACCTAATTCAATATCATCTTTGCCGATAATTTCCTCAACATTTTTCCCCAAATATTCAGCAAAACTTTGATTGACAAAAATGTATCTAAAGTTTCTATCTTTCGCAAACACTCTGTCCGGAGCCTCGTCCATTACAGCCCGCAACAATAGTTCTTGACTTTCCGAATCCAGAGCAAAATTATTTTGAAATCTATCCTTGGCACTGGTCGTTTGACGTGCTAAAGTTACTAACTGTTTTGCACAAATTTGAGCTACAGTGTGGAGCAAACAAAGGTGTTCCAAATTAAAAGCAGTTGCTTGCTCTGCACCAATGAAAAATACTCCCAACAATTCTTCACTTTCATCCAGGTTGGCTGGTGCCATCAAGACCGACTGAAACTGAGCAATTGGTGGCGGAGTGATGTTGTGCGCCCAGTCCCGATTGCCAGCAAGCCATTCAGCGCGAGCAGCTTGCAAGCGCCCTTCCATTTCGGCTTTGGTGCTAGCACTTAACGGCTGTAAGTGTTCCAGATATATTTGATCGTCCGGTAGCGTCAAAATTGCGATCGCCTGTGTGGGAATGAGGCGATCGAGATGTGCCAGACACGCAGACCAAATTTCCTCAACACTGAGAGCGGCTTGAACTTTTGCAGTAAGTTCATTGAGAACTTGCAGTTCCAAGGTACGCTGGCGGACTTTTGCTTTGAGGCTGGCGGCTAGGATTTGCATAGTGCTCACCAAACTGGTTTGCTTATATTATAATTATTGATTTTTAAACTTTTTCAAACAATCATCTTAAAATACATCCGCCGAAAAAACAACTTTTTTATATTGAAATTACCTTCAACCGATAAAAAAAAAGCGTGCGATCGGGAGCAAAGCGGCACCGCAAAGCACCTGCTTGGCTCCCGCAGCGAGATTAAACGGCGAAATTATCCCATTAAAATTACGTTATCGATCACATGGATCACACCGTTATCAGCTTCGATATCCGCAGCGACAACTGTAGCATTTTTCACCTCAAAACCGTCAGAACAATCAATTTTAATCGGCGAACCTTCCAAGGAAGTAACAAAACCGAGTTTTGCCAAATCAGCTTTCATAAACTTGCCGGAGACGACGTGAAACATCAAAATCCTAGTGAGTTGGGGAACGTTCTGCACTAGGGTTGTGATTGTTCCTGGCGGCAATTTCGCAAAAGCATCGTCAGTGGGTGCAAAGACAGTAAAAGGGCCCGGACTTTTGAGCGCGTCTACTAAATTAGCTACTTGCACGGCTGTTACGAGGGTTTGGAACGAACCCGCACCTACGGCAATATCAACAATATCAGGCATTATGTTTTACCTCATCTGGGAAAAAAGTTCTATTAAGTATCGTAAACTGAGGCGGGCAACAATACCTACTGTCTTTTTTGAAAAATTGGTAATGATTTTGTAGTAAGGAGTTCAATCCTCAGATTTTTGATGAGGACTTCAGCCCTCACTACAAACCTAATAATATAGAACTTACGCATGGGGGTCCAGAAACCGGGTTTGTTACGATAATACTTCGTAAAAACCCGAATATTAGGTAAAAAAACAAGTTTTGATGAGTCGGAGTGCGTAAGTCCTGTAATAGTTATTTTACCAGATATAATATTACTAACCGCTTGGCAATTTAACGGCGCGGTGCTTTTCAATTGTTACAAGACTGCTGGCGATTGTGATACCAAAACCTCTGTTTTAAAATCTGCTACTTCAGTATTTAGGTTTTCTCCCTTTTGTATGCTAAAACTGCCGTACACAATTGAAATTTCAAAAATATCCGTATGAATTAAAGCTGGTTTCCGGTGCGCGTCTTCACCCAAATGAAAACCAATCAAATCAGCTAATGGTTCATTTACTTCCTCTTCATCATGCACCTCCCACATAATTTCTCGGCAGTCTTGAAAAACTAAAGAGTAAGGCAATCGATCGCCTGTAGGATCGTAAATACATTCCAGTAATACTTCATTCCCCCACAAAGACACATGGACATTTTTCACGAGGGATGTAAGTCCACCTAAATTAAGCAAGTTGTAGTCATCAGGCATATTAATTACTCACTTTTTCTCCAGTAATGTGCGTATCAGGAATCTGATTGCCAAATTCATCGCGTGTTTGGAGTACGCTACCATCTTTGTCAAGACGCAAACCCCAGTTTATTCTTCTACCATCTGAGCCATATCGCGGTGCTGGCAGGCGAACAACTTCACTATTAGTGCGGATTATGACTTTTGACCTGTCAGAAAATTTGTATTCAACATAATTTCCTGAAGAACTTTTTACCTTAGCACCCAGTCCGCGCAAAAAGTCATCGACTTCTTGGCGAGTCATCCCAGTTAAGTCTCCAAACTCAGATGCAATTCCATTTCCTCCCACTCCCTGACTCGGCACGCAAGTCTCCTCACCAACCATTGCCTCTTCGAGTTTAGCACAGTTACCGAATCGGAAAAAGGAAGTTCGGCAACGGATTCGCTTTCAGAAGAGGTAACGGATGTAACGGATAAATGGATGGAAGAAGGAAGAAGGAAGAAGGATAAAGGATAAAGGAAGAATCATTCCTAAAATTCGCAATGGCCAATGCTTTTCGACCAAATTTTCAATTCCCAATGACCAATTATCAATTCCCAAAACAAATAGGGGGTGCTTTGCGCCCCCCTACTCATTAACTAAAACTAACTAAAGCAGGAAACAATTATTAGCCGCCGATTTGCACTTTCACCACGCGGTTCTTTTCTGCTTCCGCTTTGGGCAAATTCAGGTGCAAAACTCCATTTTTGTACTCAGCTTCTACGCTGTCATTTTGAACCCGTGCGGGTAGGGGAATCACCCGGCGGAACGAACCGTAGCGGAACTCAGAGCGAGTCATGCCTTTATCTTCACTCTTAGTTTCCAGACGGCGTTCGCCGCTAATAGCAACAGCTTCTGCGGTTACTTGTACGTCCAAATCCTTAGCTTCCATGCCCGGAACTTCTAATTTAAGGTGGATGGCTTCGGGAGTTTCATCGAGTTCGGCGGGGGGTACAAAAGCAACACCGTTAGATGCGCGATCGGTGGCCGGTGTCAAGCTATCAAACAACCGATTCATTTCTCGTTGCAAGGAGTCCATTTCCCGCAAAGGTTCCCAACGAATAAGTGCCATAACTAATACCTCGACTATCTGAAGTTTTTAGGGTTGAGAAACATTTGACTCAACCTGTATTTAATATATTCCAGCTCCAGAAACTGGGGGATTCGGTTTTCCGCAAAAAGGCCGATCGCATTACCGAACATTTGCGAGCAATAATGTTGAGGGAGTCGGTTGGAGAGTTGAGATTTGAGATTGACTCCACAGATGAATCTGGAAGTTTGACCAAGAGTCTAAAATTTCAAGTATCCGTTTTTAGGCGAAGTCAGCCGATTTGAGGTTGGAGAGTTGAGATTTGAGATTGACTCCACACATGACTCGGGAAATTTTAACTTTGGTCTAAAATTTTTGGCTCTCCACCACTCCTGTCTGCTAGCAACTATCCGTTTGTGGGCGAAGTCATTGCAGGTGGCGGTATTCGATCGCATCGGAACCCAACAATTTGAGATTTTAGATTTAATTTAGAATTCCCAACCTAAAATCTTAAATTCGACATATAACGAAACAAAATTAACTCCACCGCGAATGCTGATAAGAAGCGTAGGTATCAAACAAAGCACCCACTAAACCAAAAGTTAGACCAATGACGAAAAAGCCCTGGAGGGGACAGCCGCTGCCAAAAGTAGCTAAGAACTGCAAAATCATGTCTTCTCCAGAACGACCAACTCCTTGGAGAGCAGGCACGAAGCCGATCAGCGAAAAGCTAGTCAATCCCGCGCCGATTAACAATACGGGAGCGACAAAGCTCAACAGGCTGGTCAGCAGTACAGAGCGAAGAAAATTGGGAAAAATGCTCATAAGAGTCAGTAAATTCAGCTAAACTGCCGAAAGGTGCAAGCAAACAAAACTTGTCCTTTTCTACGATAGGCAGCGATCGCCCTCAGTGGCCAGTTCTGTCAGAAATCTTAAATGTTATAGAAAAAACTTGTTTAAGATTTGTAGATAGATTTCATTTTTTGCAGTTGTTCTACACTCGAAATCCCCTTGAGCACCACTACATCTTCGAGCCTCAGTTTGTGGAGTCAGCGGTTGCTGGCAGCAATTTTATTGGGCGGCCAAGTCATGCTGCACTTGCTGAAGGGCAAAATTCACCGTCGCAACACCATCGACCAAATGGCAGCAGTCGGCCCGGAATCTCTGCTGATTGCTTTGCTGACTGCGGGTTTTGTCGGCATGGTATTTACTATCCAGGTAGCGAGGGAGTTTATTAACCTCGGGGCCGGCAATGTCGTCGGTGGCGTTTTAGCTTTGTCTTTGACTCGCGAGCTCGGCCCCGTCTTAACAGCCGTCATCGTGACGGGACGGGTAGGTTCGGCTTTTGCAGCGGAAATCGGCACGATGCAGGTAACAGAACAGATAGATGCCCTGCTGATGCTCAGAACAGACCCGATCGACTATTTAGTAATTCCCCGCGTCCTGGCTTGCTGCTTGATGCTGCCAATTTTAACGATCATGTGTCTCGTCACCGGCATTATCGGCGGACTGCTGATTGCTACCACAATGTACGGCATCTCTCAAAGCGTGTTTTTAGAATCAGTCCGCAATTTCCTGAGTCTGTGGGATATTTGCAGCGCGGCAATTAAGGCTTTTGTATTCGGTGGCTTGATTGCTGTAATCGGCACTAGCTGGGGTTTGACCACCACCGGCGGGGCAAAAGGCGTCGGTCAATCGACTACTACGGCGGTGGTGACGGCTTTACTGGCTATTTTTATTGTGAACTTTTTCCTGACTTGGCTGATGTTTCAGGGGACGGGCTCTAGCGTACTCAAAGGCTTGTAAGCTAGGAAACAGATAAAATATGAATAATTGGCAACATTAGTTTACTACCCTTGATTTAAACCCGTGAATACCACTGCCTCTTCGACTGCGCCGACAAGTACGATCGAACTCGCTCCGAGTTATGCGATTCCCTTAGTCCTGGTACTGGCGGCCCTACCGCTGCTGTTCGTGCAAAAGTGGGCAAGTTTGCCGCTTTCGCTGTTCGGCTTGTTTCTGATGTACCAAACCGCCACCCTCCGGCTGCAATTTACCCCAACCGATTTGGACATTTATCGATCGTCCAACTTAATCCGCCGCTTTCCTTACCGAGAATGGCAAAATTGGCGGATATTTTGGCCCGCTGTGCCGATTTTGTTCTATTTCAAAGAAATTAACAGCATTCACTTTCTGCCGGTTCTGTTCGATCGTAAAATGCTACAGACCTGCTTAGAACAGCGTTGTCCCCGTCAAGACTAAAAAAGTTGTTAATTTTAAATTTTTAACTTTTCCGAGCCCTACGCCGAACCAAATTTCCCATGAATTCAGACGAATCTCCAACCCAAGAACCGCAACCACAACCAGACGCGCCCACCGCTGACGGCGAAGTCAATTTACCCGTGAATGAGACGGAGTACCAACTTCCATCTCAAACACCGGATTTGTCGATCGAGCTTCAGGAGTCCGCCGCCCAACTCCCGGGCGAAACAGACCTGCCGCTGGGCGAGGAAGATGCCGAAATCGCCCAATTCGTGGACCCAGCAGGCGCAATCGCCCAAATTCCGCCCAACACCGACTATCGCGAATCAGAAAGTCAGATCGCTCAAATCGAGCCTCCAACAGACTCCCAGCCAACAGCAACCGCAGAAACGGTAACGCACATCCCAGAAAATGTTACCGAACAGTTGGCAGAGAGAGTCAAAGAATTGCAGCAGCAAGAACAAGCTTTGACAGAAAAAATTGCAGCCTTGGAAGCCGACAAAGCCAATGCTATAGAAGCGTTGGGCCAGGCTCAAGCATCGATCGGGCGTTTGGTACAAGACGGCTTGATTCAATTAGATCAGCGCAAACAAGCGCTACAAATCGAAGTAGAAAAACTCGAACGCCGGCGCGATCGAATTCAGAAGGAAATGCGAACCACTTTTGCCGGCGTTTCCCAAGATTTAGCAATTCGAGTCCAGGGTTTCAAAGACTATTTAGTAGGCAGTTTGCAGGATTTGGCCGCCACCGCCGAACTCTTAGATTTGACCCCACCGATGCAAGAGACACCCAAGCAAATTCCTGCTGAGGAGTCTCAATCCTCAGCACCGGTAAATCCCAAATTTGCCGAACAGGGATTTCAAGAACAAGCCAAACAAATTCGCCGCACCCTCGATCAATATCGCACTGTCCCCGACTACTACGGCCCGCCTTGGCAACTCCGTCGCACTTTTGAACCCATCCACGCGGAACGAGTTTCTAACTGGTTTTTCACCCAAGGAGGAAGGGGTGCTTTGCGAACTATGGGCTCGCGCTTGCAAAATATCTTGATTACTTCGACAATTATTTCTGTACTCAGAAGCGTCTACGGTGGACGGGTGCGGACTTTGGTGCTCGCCAACAGTCCCGAACGTTTGGGAGAGTGGCGCCGGGGTTTGCAGGACTGTTTGGGCATTACTCGCAGCGATTTTGGCCCGGAAAGGGGGATTATTATGTTTGAGTCGGCGGAAGCTTTGGCTCAAAAAGCCGATCGACTGGTGAAAGATGGCAAATTGCCGCTAATTGTCATTGATGAAACTGAGGATTTAATTAGTTTGTCAATCCTGCAATTTCCGCTATGGCTGGCCTTTGCTGCCGATCCGCAAACTTTGATGGCTGCTAAGGATTTTTAATTGGTAATTGGTAATTGGTAATTGGTAATTGCTAATGAGTAATTGCTAATTGCTAATTATGCTAGGGGAAAGGTTGCAAAATTTAAAAGTACACGAAATCTCAAATTAAAAAATGGCTAGCTGGATAATTTTAAATGGCGCATTGCTAATAGCAGCTTATCTGCTGGGATCGATTCCTACTGGTTACGCCTTGGGGAAATGGATGCTAGGAATTGATATTCGAGAGGTTGGTTCGGGTTCGACTGGTGCGACTAACGTACTGAGGACTTTGGGTAAGTGGCCGGGGTTGGGGGTGTTGCTGGTTGACGTGTTGAAGGGGGTAAGTGCGATCGTCCTAATCCGCTACATTTACTCGCTCGATTTTACCAGCCAGCTAGCAACCGCCGCAGGTTTAGAAAATACTGAAACAGTCATCCCTTGGATGGCAACTTTGGCGGGTTTCTCTGCTGTTTTGGGCCACAGCAAATCTATTTGGCTGGGGTTTACCGGCGGTAAATCTGTGGCTACGAGTTTGGGAGTTTTGCTTGGTTTGTACTGGCCTGTTGGTTTGGGAACTTTCGGAATTTTTGGAATCGTGTTTGCGGTGTCGCGAATTGTTTCTTTAAGTTCGATTATCGGGGCAATTAGCGTGGCTGGATTGATGTTTGCTTTACATCAGCCGCTAGCTTATGTATTGTTTGGCCTTGCGGGCGGCGTATTTGTAATTGTGCGGCATCGCAGCAATATTCAGCGGCTTTTGAACGGTACTGAACCGAGGATTGGAGAGAAATTGGAAACAGCAGCTAGCGATTGATCGGTAGTATTGTTGTACGGCTGGTTGCAGATTACTATTTCTCTGTCCAATCTCCAATTAAGCTTTTATAGCAGGCATGGCAGCGCATTATACAGCTCAGAATCCCTGAACAGGGATAATGGTGTTTAGAATGCTGTTTTGCAGTTGCACAGGCGTTACACCCTCAACAAAACCGATTGCATCTCCTGAATTCCTGACTTTGATCAGAGTCCCGGAACTCACTATCGATACGGGTTTTAATAGCTGTGATTGCTCTGGCGTGACAACAGAACCCGCAACTTGCGGAAATTCTAGCTGTACCGTAATTGGCACATTTGTCAAGTTTTCCAACACTATATCATTCACAGTTAAACCGCCTGCTAATCCAATTTTATCGAAAGGTTGTCTGAAACCTACAATGAGATCGGCATTATTGACATCTCTAACTCCGGATTCTGCTTGAAGGACGTACAAGTTGCTGCCCCCGATTTTGAGTGAACTACTATCACCCAAACCTGCTAAAAAGTCGCGACCCAAGCCTCCCACCAAAGTGTCATTTCCGCTACCGCTGACTAAAAAATCATTGCCTTTACCTCCCAATAAAATATCATTGCCACTCTCACCAAAAAGTAAATCTCCATCTTGACCTCCGTTTAGAGAGTCATTGCCTTCAGTTCCATATATTGCGTCTTTCCCTCTTCCCCCAAGTAAAGAATCGTTGCCAAAATTCCCTCTGATAATATCTTCCCCTTCATTGCCATAAACCAAATCGCTAGCTGTTGAGCCTATGACTGTATCGTCACCTCCAAGCATCCATACTCCCGAGGGGAAATTAGTTACACCTCCGAATCGGGAATTAGCGACGGATAACTCAACAGATTCAGATGTATTGTCGCCAACTAAGCGAGGCACTCCTGATGGGTCTCTTTGTAAAGCCATAAAATATTTTGTTCCTAAAATCTCAGATGCCAAGATTATTAAATAAGCCAATCTCAAAATCAATTCATATATTCATAACTTTGAGTTCATAAAAGTCATAACTTTGAGTTCATAAAAGTCATATTTGTGGTACGCTCGACACCAACGAGTGCAGCGAGTTAAGGGGATGGAACAATTTAGGTGTCTGAATCCAGGGGATATTCTGCGCGATCGCTACCGAATTATCGCTAAATTAGGTGAGGGAGGGTTTGCTAAAACCTATACGGCTAACGACGCTTTGGGCAGCCCCGATAATCCTCTGTGCGTCGTCAAGGAAATTCCCCCTCCTGAATCTAACGATGAGCGGCTGTTGGAGGAAGCACAGCACCAATTTGAAAAAGAAGCTAAAACCCTGAAGTATCTCGATAAGTGTCCGCAGATTCCCAAGTTAATCGATCGCTTTCAAGAACAGGGAAAATTTTACTTAATTCAAGAATACATCGAAGGAAATCCGCTCAACAAAGAACTTGCATCTCTCAGGCAGTTTCAGGAGTCAGAAGTTATTGATTTATTGCAAGATATTTTGTCAGTTTTAGATTGCGTCCACTCTCAAGGTATTATTCACCGCGATCTGAAACCGTCAAACTTAATCCGGCGCCAGCTTGACGGCAAAATTGTGTTAATTGACTTTGGGGCAGTAAAAGCGATCGGCACTTTGGCGATCGAGAACGGTCAAATAACTCAAACTCGCGTCATCGGTACAGACGGTTATATGCCAGCCGAACAGTGGAAAAATCAACCAAGATTTAACAGCGATATCTATGCTGCGGGAATCATCGGCATTCAAGCGATCGCAGGGTTAGATATTGAAGACTTTTTTCATGATAAAAAAACTGGGGAACTCGTCTGGCACTACTCAACTGACGATCGCCCGATGGTACAAATTAGCGACAAGCTGAAAAAAGTTTTAAATAAGATGGTGCGCTACCACTTTAACGATCGCTACCAATCTGTTGCTGAAGTGTTGCAGGATTTGATCTCGCTAACAGCGTTGCACTCAACTGCCCCCCCTTCACAACAACCTCTGCTGCCGAAGCCTAAACGCCAATGGCAAGATACATTGAGAGTCTGCTTGCCGATCGCGATCGCAGGATGCCTCGGGCTAGCAGCATTTTTAATACACAAAATTTTCACACCTCAAACTTGTCCTTTAATCCAGGGAGATGCTGTGAGTTGTGGCGAGGAAATCCTGATAAAAACATCGAGTCCTCGCTTAAAACAACGGGGAATTAATGATTTTTTTACTACTAACTATCAATCAGCATTTAATTTATTTAAACAATCGTGGAACGAAGAAGAACGCAAAGATCCAGAAACTTTAATTTACCTGAATAATGCCCTTTTGAAGGTGAAAAAAGCTGATTATTACACCATTGCAGTTGCCGTTCCCATCAGCAACACCGAAGGAGGTACTGTCAATTCTGATTTGGCTAAAGAAATGCTGCGCGGCATTGCCCACGCCCAAACAGAAGTCAATCTAGGACTCTTTAATTCCGAGCACAATAACGACTTTCCAGGTCAAGATTTTTTACCAGGTAAAGACATTAATGGCAAGGGTATTAGAGTCATTATCGCTGACGATGCCAATCTGAAAGCAGAGGCACAAGCTAGGGCCTCTTCACTCGTCAAGCAAACCGAGATTTTGGGTGTCGTCGGTCACTATACTAGCAAGATGACTGTGCATACAGTCGATATTTATGACAAAGATCACTTGGTCTTAATTTCGCCTGGGAGTACAACTGAACAATTAACAGAAAAACCTCGGAAGTTTTTCTTTCGCACTGTCCCTAGAAATCAAATTACTGCTGAAGCTTTCAAAAAGTATCTGAGTCAAAAGGCAGGTCAGAAAAAAGCGGTGGGTTTCTACTGTCCTGAGATTCAAGCTACTTCTTCATTGTGGGAAGAATTCAGAAAACAGTTTAGACAAGCAGGAGGAAATATTTTCAGCATCACTGAATTCGATTTGTGTAAGAAAAATTTCAATGTTGAACTAGCATTACAAGAAGTCGAACGCAGTGATAAAACAGCGATCGTCTTAACTACGAGTCATGTCCCGGATGCGGTCAAAAATGCAATGGCACTTATTAAAGCCAATGGCGATCGCAATTGGGTAGTGGGAACCGGGGGAATCTATAGCCAGAAAACCTTAGAAACCGCTTCCCAGTTACCGTCTTTTGAGAAACTGGTGACATCATCCTCTTGGCATCCTTTAACTGCTCCCAACCGCACATTTGCCGATAATGCTCGAAAGCTTTGGGGAGGAAATGTCAACCACCGCACAGCTTTAACCTACGATGCAACTCGGACGCTAATTAAAGCCATAGAAATCCAACAGCAACCCAGTCGCGAAGGGATGCAGAAAACTATTGCGAGTCCGAATTTTAGCGCCACAGGAGCAACCGGAAATATTGAGTTTGATGCGAACGGCGATCGCCAAAATTTTCAACCGGAGTTAGTGCATATTGTCAAGTGTGGAAAAGAACAGTTTGGTGTAGCTTTTGTTCCCGTCAAATATCGGACGGCAAAAGCGGCAGGTTTAAAGTGCGATTGAACTCGTTTATGATTGTTTCTGTGCGTTATTCCTAACTTATTTGCCCAATTCTTGAGAACGCAAACAAGCTGCTTTCACTGCTTCGATTAGTGCAGAACGAAAGCCGCTACTCTCTAATTTAGCAATTCCCGCAATAGTCGTGCCGCCGGGACTTGTAACTTGATCTTTCAATTGTGCCGGGTGCATTCCCGTTTCTTGCAATAACTTTGCCGTACCGAATACAGTTTGCAAAGCTAATTGAGAGGCGATCGCCCGTGGCAGTCCTGCACAAACTCCGCCATCTGTCAATGCCTCAATTAAAACTGCTACATAACCAGGCCCGGAACCGGAAAGCCCTGTCACCGCATCGAGCATACTCTCAGGTACTTCTACCACTTCTCCTACGGCCTGAAAGATGCGCTTTACCAATTCTAAATCAGCCGGTTGAACAAGTTTTCCCGGGGCGATCGCGCTCATTCCCGCTCCTACCGTGGCCGGAGTATTCGGCATCACCCGCAGCACTCCCCGCCCTGGGAACGCGGGTTCTAGCTTGCTCAGTGGCACTCCTGCCAAAATCGACACTACCAGCGCTTCTGGCTGGGAATTAGCCGTTTCTCCATTATTTCCCTGTTTGCGATCGGCCGCCACGGCCAACTCCAAAGCTACCGTATCAAAAACTTGCGGTTTAATCGCCAAAAACAGCACTTCTGTAGCGGCAGCAACTTCTAGATTGCTGGCTGTTGTTCCAATCCCGTAGGTTTCAGTCAAAAATTGGCGACGTTGAAGTTGTGGGTCGCTCACCAAGATTTCTGAAGGCAAATAAACTTTTTGTGCAATTAAGCGGGATAAGAGAGCTTCTCCCATTACCCCGCCTCCGATCGTACCAAATTTTATGTTAGTCATTAGTCAGTTGTCACTTGTCACTTTTGAGTTGTCAGTTGTCAGTTGTCAGTTGTCAGTTGTCATTGGTTACTTAGTTGTTAGCTAATGTTATTAATCCGCAGTGTTTATTCCACAGTTATTAGTTGTTAACTATTGACTACTGACTACTAACTACTGACTACTGACTACTGACTACTCACCACTGTCAACTGACTACTAACTACTGACTACTGAGCGATTGGAGCTTGTTCTGCCGGCCAGACTGTTGGTGCAGGAGCAGCAGGACGAGGGCGTCCTTGAGCAGGAGGAACTTCGTGAACCACACCAGACTGAGTTCTCACCTGCACGCAGCTAGGCGTAAACAAGAAAATACTTTCACCAATTCGCTCTTGATGACCGTCCAGGGCATAAGTACCGCCCGCCACAAAGTCCACAGCTCTTTGCGCTTGGTCTGGGTCCATCACCGTCAGGTTCAAAACCACAGACTTCCGTTCCTTAAGGGCTCGAATTGCTGCCGGCATCTCTTCAAAAGTGCGCGGCTCCATTACTACTACTTCCGAAATCCCGTTCATAGCTCCAGGCATTCCTATCACGTTATTCATTACTGACCCTACTCCGCCGGTTGGTGCAACGACATCCATACCTGTCGATCCTACTACTGACCGCTCCCGCATTCTACGATTTTGACGACGTTCTTCTTCTGCTGCTGCGACGGCAGCGGGGTTCGGTTCAGGCGCTTGGTAGAAGTTCTGATAGCGCTCCCCTTCCGTTTCGTCGTAAACGTCATCGTACTCAGGCTCATTGTTGATGCCTACAAAATCTCGCAGTTTAGAAAAAATATTCATGATTCACGCTCCTTCACGACTTGGCTGCCCCGACTATACTCGCGTTGCGCGTTAGTCGCTGGCGGCTGACTACTCTATATTTAACCTAAATTGTCTTTATTAGAAGATTTCAATTATTTATCCCCTCCTAGAGCCAAATAAGGTTTGTCCTAGCCGTACCATAGTAGCACCTGCTTGAATTGCCAAATGATAATCCCCCGACATCCCCATCGATAGCTGCTGCATTTGAATGCAGGGCAAATTTTGCTGCTGGATTTTCTGTGCAAGTTCGTGAGTGCTGTTAAATAATTCTAGGATTTGCGAGTCATCTAATCCCAGCGGAGGAATTGTCATCAAACCTTGAATTTTGATATGCTGACATTTGCTGAGTTCTGGAAGGTCGGCCAGCAGTTCTGGAACGCTCCAGCCGTATTTGTCCGGGTCGGGCAACATTTTGACTTGCAGGCAGACTTGGGGAGAGCAGGACATTTCCCCCGCCAAGCGCGAAAGTCGCTGAGCGAGTTTTAAATTGTCGAGAGAGTGAATCCACTGGAAATGCTCTAAGGCCTTGGCGGCTTTGTTGGCTTGCAAGTGGCCGATCAAGTGCCAGTTGATATCCGGCAAATCTTGCAGTTGAGTTTGTTTTTCGGCAGTCTCTTGAACCTTACTCTCGCCAAAATCCCGGATACCGGCGTCGTATGCTTCGCGGATAGCATCAGTCGGTACCTGTTTGGTAACGGCAATTAACCGCACTGATTCGGGCAACTGTTGGCGAATGCTGTTAATTCGAGAGGCTATGGTCATGGGTACTCAACGCTGGGAACTGGAGGGAATGAAAATTAAGACAGTTACCAATTACCAAATTACTGATTTTCGTTATTGAAACGTGCGCTGGTGAATGGTCTGCAATTGGTCGTACTCTTGATATTGACCGCTGCGACGCAGGGTTCGCAGGCGAATTTCGACCATGAGGCGAGCGTCGGATCGGCTGATTGGTTCAAATCTCAGCCCGCCAGGGCCGTTTGTCACCAAAAAAAACAGGCGCTGGGCGTATAGGGTGGTAAATAATTCTTGGCTGTCTTCAACCTGGGATACCCTGAAGAGGAGGCCAAAGTTTGGATGATTCAGGTAAGTTTCGGTAGTCATTCACGCTCACAATCGATCAATTTTAGATTAAAGATTTAGATTTTAGATTTTAGTTTCACTCGATCGCCCGACGGCGTTGTTTGACGGCGGGGTACAAAGGGCGAGCGCCGTAGCCGTGCAATAGTCTCCGTCGTGGCTGAGGCTCAATTGCCACTGGCAATTTCCCCAAACAGAGGCTTGTGCTGCTGCGGTTCCGTGCAGTTGCACCTTGGGAGCACCGTTTTCGGAGCGCCGAATTTCCACATCTGCATACCGTATTCCCCGCCATCCCGTGCCTAGAGCTTTGACAACGGCTTCTTTTGCTGCCCAGCGCCCCGCTAGTTGGTTGCAGGAAACTCGATTCATTTTACCTTTAATGCTGCTGTGTTGAGAATTTAGTTGCCCGCAATCCCTTTGTTCGGCGGGCGTGTAAACTTTTTCGAGGAAGCGATCGCCAAACCGGTCTAATGCGGCTTGTATGCGCGGAACATATACGATATCTGTCCCAAGATAGATGTTCAAGGTCTTGGTTCTCTAAATATTTGTCTCCATTACTTTAGCAGGACTGTCGCGTACCAGACAAAACTTACTCAAATGTCGGCTCGTCCTCCAAACCCCGCTCGAATCCAGGGCTGTTTCATTCTCTTGTAGGGCCAATCCCTCGTGAAGAGCCCCGATATCTGAAACTCGAATCAGTCCTTCCCAATTCTTCAATCTCAAATCTAATCAATCAATCAATCAATCAATCAATCAATCTCAAATCTCAAATCTCAAATCTCAACTGTCCCAACCCCAAACGAAGCGGGCGCTCCAGAGGACGATCAAGCATCCGAGGGCGATCCAATCTCGGATTTTCAATTGCAATTGGTGCCATTCTACACGGTGTCGATCGGGACTGGTGAAGCCGCGAACTTTCATCGCGCTGGCTATTTGTTCAGCTCGCAGGAGCAAGTTTTCTAACAGCCGCTCCGCTATCATCAACCACACTTGAGCGGCGCTGCGAAATCCGAGTTTTTTCCAGTTTATCGCTCGGGTTCTGACCGATCGCACTAAATTTTGTATTTCTTCCAATACTAGGGGAATGAATCGCAAAGATAAAGTTAATGTTAAGGCTATTTCGGTAACAGGCCAGTTCAAGCGGCGCAGAGGCTGCATTAAGTTTTCAATGGCGGCGGTAATTTCTTCGCTGGCTGTGGTGAGAAGGTAGAGGTTGGTACTGTAAATTACTGTGAAAAATAGGGTGCTGACGTTGATAGCTAAATCTAGGGATTTGCGGGTGATTTTAATCGGGCCTTGTTTGAATACAACGTAACGGTAGTTTGTGGGTTGGGGGAGTTGATTTGGGCTTTGGGCTTTGGGATTATTGGGGATTGGGGAGTTTGAGCCTAAGTTAAAAGATTGGTACCAGGGTTTGGGCTTTTGAGGGGCCCGAAGGGTTGCCGGCTGTTGGGAAAAGGTTAATTCGTCGGCGGGGATGCGGGGCTGGTGTTCTGCGGGGAGTCCGTCGGGGGCGATCGCGCTGAGGCAAAATACTAATAGGCAGAATAGCAGCAGCATTCCCATTTGCTGTTTCCACACGCGCAAGGGAATTGCTGCTGTTAGTGTCAGTAAGATTAACATTCCTACTAGCATCAACCGCCAGAGGGGATTGGCGAGTATTGGTGCAATCAGAAATGTCATCAACCAAGCTAATTTTACGCGGGAGTCTAGCCTGTGAAGCCAGGTTACTGGTTGTTCTAGGTAAAGTCCTATGGGGAGCGATCGAAGTAAGTCCATCTTGGGATTTTAGATTTTAGATTTTAGATTGTCGATTATTAATAATACTAATTTATTGAACCGCGAAGACGCGAAGGACGCCAAGAAGGAAGAGAAGGAAGAAAATAGAAAAAAACGCAATTTGCTTTGGTCGTTAAATTGCGTTTTTTATTGAATCTAAAATCGAAAATTACTTGACGCGCAGTGCTCTGTTTGTTGTGCTCATTTCTGTGGCACGAACTTTTTTGCCTCTCCAAAGTAGCCGCATTGGTGTACCGGTAAAGCCTAGATGTTTGCGGAATTGGCTTTCCATGTAGCGGCGGTAATTTTCGGTGAAGCGTTTGGGATCATTGACAAATAGCGCGATTGTCGGTGGCTGCGATCGCACTTGAGTACCGTAATAGATTTTGCCTTGTTTTCCTTGGCGGGTAACTGGGGCTGAGTGCCAGGTTGTGGCTTCTTCTATGACTTCGTTAATCACGGCGGTAGGGACGCGACGTTTGTGTTCGTCGGAGGCTTTGTCTACTAATTCAATGATTTTTTCAACTCGCTGTCCACTCATGGCGCTAACAAAAATCATTTCGGCCCAGTCGAGGAAATAAAGTCGGGTTCTTACTTCTCTTTCGTACTCGTAGATGGTGTCGGAGTCTTTTTCTACTGCGTCCCATTTGTTGACGACTATGATACAGGCGCGACCTTCTTCGCTGATGCGATCGGCTAATTTTTGGTCTTGATCGGTAACGCCGTCTATTGCGTCAATTACTAACAGTATGACGTTGGCGCGGCGGATGGCTTTGAAAGCGCGGTTGATCCCGAAAAATTCTGCGCCGTATTCGACGTTTTTCTTTTTACGAATTCCGGCTGTGTCGATCAGGCGGTAGGTTTTACCGTTGCGTTCTACTAAGGTGTCGATCGCGTCGCGGGTTGTGCCGGAAATCGGGCTGACTATAGCGCGATTTTCTCCTAGAAATGCGTTTAACAAACTCGATTTGCCGACGTTGGGACGACCGATAATTGCTACTTTAATTTCCTCAACTTCTGGTAATACTTCTGTAGGAAGGTAAGTAATTAATTTGTCCAGCAATTCGCCGGTGCCGTTGCCGTGAATGCCGGAAATTGGGTAAGGTTCTCCCAGTCCCAATTGCCAAAAGTCGGCTGCTTGGGTAAGCCCTGTATTTTCGGATTCGCATTTGTTAACGGCGAGAATGACTGGGACTTTTTGCAGTCTCAGCCAAGATGCGATCGATTCGTCGCCGCCGGTGAGTCCCGTTTGTCCGTCTACTACGAAAATGGCTGCGCTGGCTTCTGCCAGGGCTGCCATTGCTTGTTCGCGAATTAAAGGCAGAAATTCTGTCTCGTCGTCGAATACTAGCCCGCCGGTGTCTACGACTTGATATTCCCGATCGCCCCAGTATGCTGGTCTGTAAGTGCGATCGCGCGTGATTCCTGCTTCGTCGTGGACGATCGCGTCTTGGGTGTTGGCTAAACGGTTGACGATCGTCGATTTGCCTACATTGGGGCGTCCAATAATAGCAACTATAGGTAGAGACATAAAAGTAGCAGCAATGAGGCTGCGCCGTAATTTTGAGGTTTAGCCTTTTATTGTAAGCGAAACTGGCCCAGATTGTATGCGATCGGACTGCATCGTGTATTATACCCTCTCCGGGGCTGTGCGCCCCGCGCCGCGAACTCATGGCCACCTCCGGAAACGAGATAAAGTACGATCGGACTGTTAACCTGGATTACCAGAGCTTGGTAACGATAAATGCTTCCTCCACATTCTCTAAAAATTGCTAAATGGAACGACTTATTTCTGTATTCGGGTTAGCTGTTTTTGTCGGTTTGTCCTACGCCTTTTCAGTTAATCGGCGCGCTGTCAAGTGGCCACCCGTACTGTGGGGAATTGCATTACAGCTAATTTTTGCTATTTTGATTCTCAAAACTGCTCCTGGTTTGGCTGTCTTTAAATTTTTGGCAGATTTGGTGACGCAGTTTCTCAATTTTTCTGATGTGGGGGCGAAGTTTATCTTTGGAGACAATTTTGCCGAACACTTTATCGCTTTTAAAGTGCTGCCGACTATCATTTTTTTCTCTTCGTTTATCACCCTACTTTATCACTACGGCATTTTGCAGCGAGTTGTCCAAGCAGTGGCCTGGTTGATGATTAAAACCATGAAAACTTCTGGCGCAGAAACGCTTTCTTGTGCTGCGAATATCTTTATCGGGCAAACGGAAGCTCCTTTGTTAATTAAACCTTATTTGGCGGCAATGACGCTCTCGGAACTCCATGCTGTCATGACGGGAGGATTTGCCACAATTGCCGGCGGAGTCATGGCAGCTTATATTTCTTTTGGAGTACCGGCTCAACATTTAATTGCGGCGTCGGTGATGTCTGCACCAGCAGCTTTGGCTATTTCTAAATTGCTTTACCCAGAAACTGAAAAGTCGCTGACTGCTGGGGAGGTGGAGGTGAAGGTGGAAAAGGTTTATGCTAATGCTGTGGATGCGGCGGCTCCGGGTGCTAGCGACGGGTTGAAGTTGGCGGCGAATGTGGCAGCCATGCTGATTGCTTTTTTGGGTTTGTTGGCTTTTTTTAATGCGCTTTTGGGGTGGTTTGGAGGGCTAATTAGTTTGCCTCAGTTGTCGCTAGAATTAATTTTTGCTTATTTGATGGCTCCGGTTGCTTGGCTGATGGGGGTGCCTTGGGCTGATTGTGCAGCGGTGGGGATTGTTTTGGGAAAAAAAACGATTTTGAATGAGTTTATTGCTTATTTAGATTTGATGGAATTGGTGAAACAACAGGCGATTTCTGAACGATCGCAAATTATCTCGACTTATGCTTTGTGCGGGTTTTCTAACATTGGTTCGATCGGGATTCAGATTGGGGGAATTGGCGCGATGGCTCCGCAGCGGCAAGGCGATTTGGCGAGGTTGGGCTTGAGGGCGATGATTGCTGGCTCTGTGGCTTGTTTTATGACTGCTTGTATCGCGGGGATGCTGATGTAAATTACCCAGCACTGACCTGAGTACAGTTACAGTGTGGGCTTTCAATAGCCCTGAAATGATCTTGCAAATTGCAAAATAACCTCGAACCTTCGGGCTTATTTACCAAAGCCCCAATAGCAGCAATATTCTTACTGCCGTTTAAGTCGGGATCACCTTTCCATCCACAATGACCACAAGCAAACTTTTTGCCATTCCTATAAGACTCACCCTGTACAGGGTGAATATGATTGCACTTGTGGCACATTTGGCTAGTGTATCTAGGGCGTCGGTTCAGTATTAGGAGTTGACAAAACAAACTGAAAATGATAGGTGAATTGAAAAGCCTGTTAAATTC
>NZ_JAUBSD010000036.1:0-62047 GCF_036704575.1 Microcoleus sp. K5-D4 | reverse complement strand
TAATAATGTTGCCGGTTTTGGTGGCGGCATTTACACGGGTTTTCGCAGCACGACGACTGTAATTAACAGCAAGTTTAGCGGCAATGACGGTTCCCTAGCGGATAATACCGAACGTGGTGGCGGGGCGATCGCCACTAAAAGCGGCGGTGTTCTGACTATCAGAGATAGCGAATTTACCAACAACAAAGGCAGCTACGGCGGCGCTGTTAATAACCTGTTGGGCAGCATGACGATCGAAAACTCTAAATTCACCGGCAACGTGACAGATAAAGGCGTTGGCGGGGCAGTTTACGTCGATGGCGCTAATGCTTCGGGGCCGAATGCAACCCCCGGTTCCGTTGCCGGAACTATTGCTATCCGCAACAGCGTTTTTGATGGCAATATCGGAGCCAGAGAAGGAGGGGCGGGATTTTTATTTGGCTATCTTGAAGATAAGATAGTTTTGGAAAATAGCACTTTTATTAACAATAAAGCTGTTAAGGATCTAGCAGGAGTTGGAGGTTCGGGAGGCGCAATTCGTCACGGTAATGTGGATCTTACTGTCACAAACTCTACTTTTGCTAATAACCAAGCTGAAGATAATGGGGGCGGTTTGTGGTCAGGAGGAAATGGAAATATCAGCATTGTTAACAGTACATTTTCCGGCAACAGCGCTGCTAAGCAGGGCGGAGGAATGCTGGTCGCTAACAGAGATTCCTTTTCGACTAACATCGTCAATTCGACTTTTGCTAAGAATACCGCTGAATTTTCGGGAGGTATTGCTACTTTTAACGATCCTGTGAAATCGCCAATTACTGTCAAGAATTCGATTTTTGATAGGAATACGGCAAGTAACTCTTTTAAAACTAGGCAGCACACTGGACGGGAGCTCATCGATGGGGGAAACAATCTTCAATTTCCCGCTAAACTGACGACCGGAGATCCTAATGATAGTAATGTTACGGCAAATGTGAGGATCGCAGACCCTTTACTTGGCCCTTTGGAAAATATTAACGGCGCTTTTGTGTTGCCGCTGCTAGTAGGAAGTCCGGCAATTGATACTGGTACTGGTGCGGGCGCGCCGGCTGCTGATCAGCGCGGTGTGAGTCGCCCTCAAGATGGTGATAATAACGGAAGTGCGATCGTTGATATTGGCGCTTATGAATTTAACCCTACAGTCACGCCGACTCCAACTCCCACGCCGACTCCGACTCCCACGCCGACTCCAACTCCCACTCCGACTCCCACTCCCACACCGGAACCAACTCCCACGCCCACACCGGAACCAACTCCCACGCCCACACCGGAACCGACTCCCACGCCCACACCGGAACCGACTCCCACTCCCACACCGGAACCGACTCCCACGCCCACACCGGAACCGACACCAACTCCCACGCCAACTCCAGCTTCGGATGATTGCCTACTCGATAGCCTCAACGCCCCGCAACTAGATCCTGCCACCATCACGCCCAACCCCGTCCAACAAACTATCAACGGCGGCGACACTACCGATTTCATCATGGGCGGTGTCATCAACGACTCAATTAACGGACAAGCCGGCAACGATACTCTATACGGTATGGGCGGCAATGACAACATTGACGGCGCAGCAGATAACGACTCAATCTTCGGCAATGAAGGCAGCGATTTCATCTCTGGCGACGCTGGCAACGATACCATCTACGCTGGCAAAGATAATGACACTGTTGTTGGTGGTGAGGGCGACGACTTGTTGAGGGGAGATCTCGGCAATGATACAGTTGCCGGCGGCGTTGGCAACGACAGCTTTTTCGGTGGTAAAGATGACGATATCTTGCTGGGTGAAGATGGTGACGACTACATTTTAGGCAACTTAGGAAATGACACAATTAATGCCGGAAACGGCAACGATATTGCCTTTGGCAATGAAGGTACAGACCTGATTTTTGGCGACATCGGTAACGATACGCTTTACGGCGGCAAAGAAAACGACAGTCTCGATGGCGGTGAGGGCAACGACTTACTGTTGGGCGGCAATGAAAACGATGTGCTTTGCGGCGACATCGGTAACGATACGCTTTACGGCGGCAAAGGTGATGATATTCTCAGTGGTGGCAGCGGTGCCGATTTCCTTTCCGGGGATGTTGGGGACGATACATTGACGGGAGGTTCGGGAAATGATGTGTTTTTCCTCAATCAAAGTTTGGGTAGCGACATCATTAATGATTTCCGCAGGGGAGAGGATTTAATTGGGTTGAATTCTGATTTGAGTTTTAATCAACTCAGTATTACTTCCAGCAACAATCAGACTTTGATTACTGTGACGGACACCAATCAATTGTTGGCGAAGCTTAACAATATTACCCCCGGTATTCTCACCGCTAGCGATTTCATTACTCTGTAGTTATTATACTAAATCCGGTTTGTCTCTACCCTCGATCGTTCTGCGTATCCTTCGGCGGTTGAAACCGCTACTAAACAAACGAAGTCCGCCTCCGCCGACTGAGATAAAAGGAGTATTTAAGCCGGATTTAGTATTATAGCATATTCCATAAAAAGTAGCCTAGCATGATAAATATTCTCTAATCTTCTGATGCTATAGCCACACATATTAATCTATTAATCCTAATAAAGCGAACTTGATATTATTGCGTTTTAATACGATCGCACAAATGTCTATCTTCCTCCTTCACCTCGGCATTTGTTCGCAGATAATCTCGCACGCGATCGCACGCATAAGCCAGTTCATCGAGTTTGAGAATTTGCTCAACATCCCACAAAATGACAGTGCGATCGTCTCCAACAGAAGCAATCTGTTTGCCATCGGGACTAAACGCCACCGCCCAAACATTCCCCTCATGTCGGGTTAGCGTCGTTATTTCCGTGCCGTCAATTTTCCAGAGTTTGACTGCGCCAGATGCGCCTCCCGCCACCAGCATTTGACCGTCTGAACTGAAATCAACCGCCATCATGCCTCTAGTATTTCCCTTGATGGTTTTGAGCAACGTGCCATCGATCGTCCAAAGTTTAATCGTGTCATCCATGCTCGCACTTGCCAAAGTCCGACCGTCTGGACTGACAGCCACTTCCCAAATTCCACTGCGATGACCTTTCAAAGTCTTGTTCAAGCGACCGTCCAAACTCCACAACCGAACTGTGCCATCTGCACTGACAGAAACCAGCGTGTTTCCGTCGGGGGTAAAGTCCACATCGTAAACCCTAGCCTGATGTCCTGTGAACGTTTTCAGCAAAGTGCCGTCTGACTTCCACAGTTTCACGGTTTTGTCGTCGCTGGCAGAAGCGAGGAACTGACCGTCTGGACTGACGGAGACATCCCAAACGCTCGCCCCATGTCCTGTTATGGTTTTCAGCAGCGTCCCGTCGAACTGCCAGAGTTTAATAGTTTTATCTGTACCAGCAAAAGCGAGTACAGGCGAGATATCTTCTTTGGCAAAGCTAGCAGGAGAGACGAAAGCAACCGAGTAAACGGGAGCCTTGTCTTCCGCCCAAGACTTCAGCAACGTACCGTCTTTTGCCCACACTTTGAAGCTGCCATCCGAACCGGCTGAAGCTAACATCTGACCGTCCTGGCTGAAGTCCACATCCCAAATGATGCCGCTATGTCCGTACAGGACTTTCGAGAAAGGGTTTGTCGGGTTCCACACCCGGACGGTATTGTCGTCGCTGGCGGAGACAGCGATTTGAGTGTTGGGAATAAAGATAACGCCGCGAATTCCAGATTGATGCCCTTTGAGGACTTTCAAAAGCGTCCCGTCCGGCTTCCAGAGGTTGATGGTTCCGTCTGCGCTGGCAGAAGCAATGACATCGCCTGTATCGCTGACGGCAATTTCCAACACTTCCGAACTGTGATCCCTGAGAGTAAGTAGGGGCAGTGCCCCCGTGCCTGCCCCTCCGTCGAGTTGCCAGATTTTAACCGTGTTGTCAGCGCTGGCAGAGAGAATAGCGAGACGTTTTGTGCCGTCAGTGTCTGCGAGGAAGGCGAACTTAACGTCCCAAACAGCAGCCGCGTGCCCTTCCAGAGTTCTCACCAGTTTGCCGTCCTTCGTCCATACCTTGACCGTACCGTCGGTGCTGCTAGATGCGAGCAGGTTTCCATCCGAACTGAAGGCAAGACCCCAAACCCCACCTTGATGTCCGCTTAGTGTCTCCAGCAGTTTGCCATTAAAGTCCCACAGGCGAATCGTGCTGTCTTCGCTGCCAGTGGCAATGCGATCGCCGCCCGGACTGACGGCAATGTCCCATATCGCAGCGCTGTGTCCCTGAAAGGTTTTGAGGAGCTTGCCGTGTCGATCCCACAGATAAATGTTGCCGTCCACACTGGATGTGACCAGGCGCTGGCTGTCGGGACTGAATTTGAGCCCGAAGACAGCAGCCGAGTGTTGCAGGTTGTGCAGCAGCGCACCGTCCCGCTGCCACAGCTTGACTGTTCGATCGCCGCCGCCGGTGGCGATGAGTTGGGCGTCTGGGCTGACATCAAGGCCCAGAACCACGCTGGAATGCCCCGTCAGGCGATTGACTTCTGCCGTTCCGTAGATAGCCTGTTGCAGCACTTGTCGAACTTGCGATCGCAACTGGGGGTTGGAATTAGGGAGGCCATCCAGCCTGCGTCTGGCTCTGATGGCAGTGACGAGGGCGTCTAATCGCTGTTGGGAGGCGAATTGCCCTGTGGAGGAGATGCTGAGGGCTTGAACTTCGCTGGTGGCGGCGCGGTAATATTGCCAGAGGGCGAAAATGGCGGATGCGATCGCAACTATCAGCAACCCACTCAACGCTGCAATAAACTTGCGCTGTCGCTGTGCTGTCTTTCTTTCATAAGCTACGCGCTTGCGTTCTTCTACCAGTCGTGCTTCGACTTCTTTTAATCGTTCTGCTTCCAGTGCTTGCTGCATTTCCAACTTATCTAATTCACCAGAAGCGGCTAAAAATTGATAGTCCAAATCGCTCAAACTTTTACCGGGCGCCCAGGATTGAGCGTCTTTCAGCGCTTGTCCGCGCAACAGTCGCGATTCGTCTTGTTGTTTGGCAGCGATCCAAGCATCAAATAGTTGGGAGTAAGGGCGCAGTTGCCCTAAGTGTTTTTCTACCCATTCGAGATTAAATACTTCTTGATAAATTCTGTTTTTTACCTGCAAATACCCATGTTTTTTTACCACTAAACCGGATAGCAATAGTTCGATTTGATCTCGGCTGTCATCGGTTGGGACGGGCGGGCACGGCGGCACCGCCCCTACGCCTTGTAAAACTTGCTGATAAATACCTAGCAATCGGCCAGCACGTTGTTCGTTGCGAAGGATGCGATCGCGGATTGTCTTTAAATGCTCTGGCTCATCTTGCGATTCCCATTGATTGATGATGTTTTTTCTCACCACCGATTCCACAAAAAATTCCTCGCTTCCCGGTGGTATTTTTAAATCACCCCTGTGGGCTGACCCCGCCATTTTTACTACTAATTCACATATTTTTTGCGTTAAAAATGGCTGTCCTCCAGTCCAATCTAAGATTTCTTTGAGAACTGCTTGCGAATTGGCTATGACCTTTTCTAACCCTTTCGCTAATGGTGGCGCTTCTTCTAAGCTAAATCCTGACAAATCGATCGCTTGTCCTATATTAAAAGGTGTCCGATTTTTATCGGAGATTAAATCGCTGGGTGTAGCTACGCCGAAAATCGCGAATGTAATCCGATTGTATGAGGGATTGATGGCTCTTTGGTTGTAACAATAACGAATCAAGGCGAAAAAATCATCTACCGGAAAACCTAAACTTAAAATACTATCAATCTCATCGACAAATATAATAATTCGATTCTCCGCAAATCCGGTTAATAAAATATCTTCAATAAACTGACTCAATCTTTGCAGCAGAGAAACTTCTTCTTGTTCTTGCCACCAAGTTTTTAAATTAACTTGTCCTAATAAATTAAAGCTGCGCCACAAATCGCCAACGATTCCTTTGTACCATTGTAAAGGAGTAATGTTTTCGCTACCGATGCGAGTCATGTCGAGCGTACTGCATTGAAACCCTTCTGCTTGCAATCGATGGAAGGTGCGAACGAGAAGGGAAGATTTGCCCATTTGTCGGGAGTTGAGGACGTAGCAAAACTCGCCTCGTTTTAAGGCTTCATAAAGTTCGAGATCTGCTTGTCGTTCGACGTATGTAGGCGCATCAGTTGTGAGACTGCCACCAATTTGGTAAGAGTAATCTTTCATAATTGATAGTTCATGGTTTCGGATAATTTAGCGATCGCCCACGGCATCGCACAAATGTCTATCTTCCTCCTTCACATCGGCATTAGTTTGCAGGTAATCCCGGACGCGATCGCACGCATAAGCGAGTTCATCTAGTTTGAGAATTCGCTCCACATCCCATAAAATCACAGTGCGATCGTCCCCAACAGAAGCAATCTGTTTGCCATCGGGGCTAAACGCCACCCCCCAAACGTTCCCTTCATGTCCAGTTAGCGTCGTGATTTCTGTCCCGTCGGTTTTCCAGAGTTTGAGTGCGCCAGTTGAGCCTCCCCCCACCAGCATTTGACTGTCTGGACTGAAATCAACCGCCATCATGCCTCTAGTATTTCCCTTGATGGTTTTGAGCAACGTACCATCGATCGTCCAGAGTTTAATCGTGTCATCCCTGCTGGCAGTTGCCAAAGTGCGACCGTCGGGACTGATGGCAACTTCCCAAATCGGGCTGCGATGACCTTTTAGAGTCTTGGAAAACCTACCGTCAAGATTCCACAACCGAGCAGTGCTGTCGCTACTGCCTGAAACCAGCCTCTGTCCGTCAGGGGTAAAGTCCACATCGTAAACCCTAGCTTGATGCCCTGTGAAAGTTTTCAGCAAAGTGCCGTCTTTGTTCCACAGTTTCACGGTTTTATCGTTGCTAGCAGAAGCCATTAGCCGACCATCTGGACTTGGAGAGATATCCCAAAGTCCAGCTTCATGACCTGTTATGGTTTTTAGTAGCGTCCCGTCTAACTGCCAGAATTTAATTGTTTTATCTTCACTAGCGGTAGCAAGGAAAGGTGCGATCGCCGGATTGGCAAAGTTAGTACCAGAGAGGAAAGCAACCGAGTGAACGGCAGTCTCGTTTCCGGCAAAAGACTTCAGCAACGTGCCGTCTCGCGCCCACAGTTTGAAGCTGCCATCCGAACCGGCTGAGACTAGCATTTGACCGTCCGGACTGAAATCCACATCCCAAATCGTGCCGCCATGTCCGTACAGGACTTTCGAGAAGGGGTTTGTCGGGTTCCACAGTCGGGCGGTATTGTCGTCGCTAGCAGAGACAACCATTTGACTGTTGGGAATAAAGGTCACGCCTCGAATTCCAGATTGATGACCTTTGAGGACTTTTAACAGCGTCCCGTCCGGCTTCCAGAGATTGATGGTTCCGTCGGCGCTGGCGGAAGCAATGACATCACCTGCTGTGCTGACGGCGACTTCAAACACTTCCGCACTGTGACCGCTAAGAGTAAGTAGGGGCAGTGCCCCCGTGCCTGCCCCTCCGTCGGGTTGCCAGAGTTTGACAGTGTTGTCAGCGCTGGCAGAGACAATGGTGGGACGTTTGGTGCCGCTATTGTCGGCAAGTAAAACGAACTCAACGTCCCAAACGATCGCGCTGTGACCTTCCAGGGTTCTCACCAGTTCGCCGTCTAGAGTCCAAACCTTGACTGTATTATCTGTGCTGCTAGAGGCGAGGAGGTTTCCATCCGGGCTAAAGGCAACACCCCAAACTGCACCTTGATGTCCGCTAAGGGTTTTGAGCGGTTTGCCATCGGCACTCCACAGGCGAATGGTGCTGTCTTCACTGGCGGAGGCGATGCGCTGACCGTCTGGACTCACGGCGATCGCCCAGATCGCAGCCTTGTGTCCCTGAAAGGTTTTGAGCAGTTTGCCTTCCCGACTCCACAGATAAATGTTGCCGTCCACGCTGGATGTTACCAGGCGCTGACTGTCGGGACTAAAACGAAGGGCGTAAACGCTGCTGATCGTGTGTTGGAGAGTGTGCAGCAAGGTGCCATCCCGTTGCCAGATCTTGGCTGTTTGGTCGCCGCCTCCGGTGGCGATGAGTTGACCGTCTGGGCTGGCATCAACTGCCAGAACCGGGCTGGAATGCCCCAACAGGCGATTGAATTCTGCCGTTCCATAGATGGCTTGTTGCAGGACTTGTCGAACTTGAGATGGCAACTGGGGGCTGGAATTAGCTAGGCTATCGATCCTGCGTCTGGCTTTGATGGCGCTCACGAGGGCATCTAATCGCTGTTGGGAGGCGAATTGCCCTGCCGATGAGGAGGATAGAGCTTGAATTTCGCTGATCCGGGCTTGCTGCTCGCTGGTGATGGCGTAATGATATTGCCAAAGGGCGAGAATGCCAAAGGCGATCGCAACTATTAGCGCTCCGCTGAGCGCCCCAAGAAATCTTCGCTGCCGCTTCGCTGTCTCTCGCTCTAAAACTAACCGCTTGTGTTCTTCTGTGAGTCTGGCTTCAACTTCTCTGAGCCTCGCTGCTTCGAGTGCTTGCTGCACTTCCAGCCTGTCTAATTCACCAGAAGCGGCTAAAAATTGATAATCCAAATCGCTCAAACTTTTTCCCTGGGCCCAGTAGGAAGCGTCTTTTAACGATTGTCCGCGCAACAATCGCGATTCATCGGTTTGTTTTGAAGCGATCCAAGCGTTGAAAGCTTGGGAGTAAGGACGCAGTTGCTCTAACTGTTTTTCTACCCATTGTAGGTGAAACACTGCTTGATAAATCGGGTTGCTGACCTTTAAAAAACCTTGTTGCTTTACTACTAAGCCTGATAGCAGCAGTTCGATCTGCTCTCGACTATCATCCGCTTCAATTTCACCAGATTGTAAGAGGTTTTGATAGATACCTAAGCTACGTGCAGTGAGTTGTTCGTTGCGGAGAAGGCGATCGCGAATTGTCTTTAAATGCTCAGGCTCATCTTGCGATTCCCAGTTATTGATGATGTTTTCTCTCACCACCGATTCCACAAAAAATCCCTCTGTTCCCGGTGGTATTTTTAAATCACCGCTGTGGGCTTTCCCTGCCCTTTTTACTACTAATTCACATATCTTTTGCGTTAAAAAGGGCTGTCCTCCCGTCCAATCTAAGATTTCTTTGAGAACTGCCTGCGGATTGGCTATGACCTTTTCTAACCCTTTCGTTAATGGTTGCGCTTCTTCTAAGCTAAATCCTGACAAATCGATCGCTTGTCCGATATTAAAAGGTGTCCGATTTTTATCGGCTATTAAATCGCTGGGTGTAGCTACTCCGAAAATTGCAAAGGTAATTCGGTTGTATTCTGGATTAATGGCTCGTTGGTTGTAACAATAACGAATCAAGGCGAAAAAGTCATCAACGGGAAAATCTAAGCTTAAAATACTATCAATCTCATCCACAAATATAAAAATTCGCTCGTTAGGAAATCTAGCTAATAATATCTCTTCAATAAATTGACTCAATCTTTGCAGGAGAGAAACTTCTTCTTGTTCTTGCCACCAGGTTTTTAAATTGACTTTTCCTACAAGATGGAAACTGCGCCACAAATCCCCAACGATTCCTTTGTACCACTGTAAGGGAGTAATGTTTTCGCTACCGATGCGAGTCATGTCGATCGTACTGCACTGAAACCCTTCGGCTTGCAGTCGGTGCAGGGTACGAACGAGAAGGGAAGATTTGCCCATTTGCCGGGAATTGAGAATGTAGCAAAACTCGCCAGCTTTTAAGGCTTGATAAAGTTCGATATCTGCTTGTCGTTCGACGTATGTAGGCGCATCCGTTGTGAGGCTGCCACCAATTTGGTAAGAGTAATCTTTCATAATTGATATTTAATTGTTTCGGATAATTTAGCGATCGCCCACTGCATCGCACAAATGTCTGTCCTCCTCCTTCACATCAGCATTTGTCCGCAGGTAATTTTCGACCCAATCGCATCCATACTTGAGAAAATCGAGCTGGAAAATTCGCTCTAAATTCCACACAATTGCTGTAGTATCCTGACTTGCTGAGGCGATGAACTTCCCATCAGGGCTAAAGCTGACTCCGAACACTCCATCCCCGTGTCCTTTTAAGGTTTCAATCTCTTGACCATCGTACCTCCAAAGTTTGACAGTGCCGTCAAAACTTGCTGAAGCGAGAGTCTTTCCATCGGGGCTAAATGCCACTCCGAATACCCCATTTTTGTGTCCCTTTAAAGCTCTAATTTCTGTACCATCCAACCGCCAAAGTCTCACCATGCTATCCATACCTGCTGAAGCGAGAGTCTTGCCGTCAGGGCTAAATGCCACTCCAGCTACCTGACGGCGATGGCTTGTTAAAGTGTGTAGAAGCTTGTAGCTGGGCTTTCCAGAAAGTAGTAAACTATCCCACTGCCAAAGTTTAACAGTGCCATCCACGCTAGCTGAGGCAATGAGCTTTCCATCAGGACTAAAGGCAACTCCGTTAATGTGATCGGTATGCCCTTTGAGAGTTGCTAATTCAGTGCCATCAATCTTCCACACTTTAACTGTTTTGTCCTCACCCACCGAGGCAAGTAATTGCCCATCTGGATGGAAATCAACGGCGAAGACTCTACCTTGATGTCCAGTAAAAGTCTTGATTAAGGTTCCATCTAGTCGCCACAATCGAACAGTGCCGTCATAACCACCTGTAGCAATGGTGTCTCCGTTTGGGCTGAAATCTACTCCGAAAACTTTATCAGCTTGTTTGGCGAAAGTGCGAATTAAACTACCATCAAGCCGCCAAAGTTTAACGGTATTGTCACGGCTGGCGGTGGCAATTGTCTTACCATCAGGACTAAATTTTATGGTGTAAATCGATGCTTGATGTCCGTTAAGAGTCTTAAGCAAACTGTCATCAAGCTTCCAGAGTGCGATCGGGCCATCCCAACTGGATGAAGCGAAGATTTGCCCGTCAGGACTCCAAGCCAATCCAGAGACGACATCCTTAGCGACTGGTAGGGTTTTTACCAGAGTGCCGTCAAGTTTCCAAAGTTTGACTGTTCTGTCTAGACTTGCCGAGGCAAGCAAACCAGCTTGAGGGTTAAAAGCGATTTTGGTCACGGCATCGCTGTGTCCAGTTAAGGTTTTGACTAAAGTTCCATCAATGTGCCAAAGTTTGACTGTTTTATCCGCACTCGCCGAGGCAATGAGATATTCTGAAGGGCTGTTGGCGTAGCCTGCGCTGGGCGCATAGGCAACATTCATAACTCTATCCGTATGTCCGGTGAGGGTTCGGATCAGTTTACCGTCTGCATTCCAGAGTTTGATGGTTTGATCTTTAGAAGCAGATGCAATAGTTTGACTGTCCGGGCTAAAGGCAACGCTGTTAACTTCATCTGTATGTCCGGTGAGAGTTCTCAGCAGTTTACCGTCTGTACTCCAGAGTTTAATTGTTTTATCTTTAGAAGCGGAAGCAATAGTTTGACCGTCAGGAGTGATCGCGACTTGTGAAATATTATTGGTATGTCCTTTTAAGGTTTGCCATAAGGTATAATTCGGCTTGACCTTGGTTGATTTTGTACTGTTTTTACGCCAAAGTTTGACTGTTTTATCCCCAGAACCAGAAGCAATTAGATCCCCTGTGGGGTTAAATACGACTCCCCAAACTGCATTGTTGTGCCCTTGAAGCATTCCTACTTTTGTACCGTCTTTTTCCCAAAGATCGATCGTTTTATCGGCAGAAGCTGAGGCTATGAGTTCCCCATCAGGACTGAATGTTACATCATTAACCACATTGTTATGCCCAGATAAGTGGTTATAGTCTACTGCTCCATAAACAGCTTGATGGAGAGCTTCTTTAACTGAACGTTCGATCTCTGGGTCTACAGCACCTAACTTTTGCAGTTGTCGCTTTCCTCGGATTGCCTCTATGAATGCGTCTAATTTTTGATTTGAGGCGAATAATGCTTCGGAAGATTTGGCGATCGCTTTGATTTCGCTGACAGCAGTTTGCCGATACTGAAAATACACCGCTACCCCCAATGCACAGGCGATCATTAATGCTATAGTTACTACAAAAAGCAAAAATCTTTGCCGCCTAGAACTTTTTTTCTCTACAGCTAACCTTTTTTGTTCTTCTGTTAGTCTGGCTTCAATTTCTTTAGCCCGTTCTGCTTCCAATCCTACCTGCATTTCTCTTCGGTCTAATTCTTCAGAAGCGCCTAAAAACTGATAATCTAAGTCACTCAAACTTTTACCCTGGACCCAAGCTTGAGCATTTTTCAAGGCCTGTCCGCGCAACAGTCGGGATTTATCGGTCTGCTTGGAAGTTATCCAAGCATCAAAGGCTTGAGAGTATGGACGCAAGGAAGCGAGATTTTTTTCTACCCATTTTGTGTTAAATACTTCTTGATAAATGGGGTTTCTTACCTGTAAACACCCCTGGTATTTTACTACCAAACCAGACAGCAATAGTTCTACCTGTTCTCGCGAATCATCGGTGGGTACTTCCACTCCTTGTAAGATTTTTTGATAGATGCCTAGTAGTCTTCCAGCACGTTGCTCATTTCTCAGGATGCGATCGCGGATCGTCTTTAAATGCTCTGGTTCGTCTTGAGATTCCCAATTCTGGATGATGTGCGATCGCACAACCGATTCCACAAAAAATCCTTCTGTTCCCGGTGGAATTGTCAGCACGTCACTGTGAGATTCTCGCGCCGCTATTACTATCAATTGACACAGCTTTTGGCTCAGGAATGGTTGCCCCGAAGTCCAAGCTAATATTGATTTGATAATTGCCTCGGCATTACTAACTACACTCTCTAGCCCTTGACTTAAAGGAGAGGCTTCTTCCCAGGAAAAACCGGGCAAATCTACTGCTTGTCCGATATTAAAAGGTGTCCGATTTTTATCGGCGATTAAATCGCTGGGTGTAGCCACTCCGAAAATCGCGAATGTAATCCGATTGTAGGCGGGATTAATGGCTCGTTGGTTGTAACAATAACGAATCAAGGCAAAAAAGTCATCGACGGGAAAATCTAAGCTTAAAATACTATCAATCTCATCCACAAATATAAAAATTTGATCGTTAGGGAATTTCGCTAATAATACATCTTCAATAAATTGACTCAATCTTTGCAGGAGAGAAACTTCTTCTTGTTCTTTCCACCAGGTTTTTAAGTTAAATTGCCCTAAAAGATGGAAACCACGCCATAAATCCCCAACGATTCCTTTGTACCACTGTAAAGGAGTAATGTTTTCGCTACCGATGCGAGTCATATCGATCGTGCTGCATAGAAATCCTTCGGCTTGCAGTCGGTGCAGGGTGCGAACGAGAAGGGAAGATTTGCCCATTTGCCGGGAGTTGAGGACGTAGCAAAACTCGCCTCGTTTTAAGGCTTCATAAAGTTCGATATCTGCTTGTCGTTCGACGTATGTAGGCGCATCAGTTGTGAGACTGCCACCAATGTGGTAAGAGTAATCTTTCATAATTGATATTTAATTGTTTCGGATAATTTAGCGATCGCCCACGGCATCGCACAAATGTCTGTCCTCCTCTTTAAAATCAGCATTTGTGCGTAGATACTCTCGCACGCGATCGCATCCAGAGGCTAGTACCCGATCTAACTCTACACTCTGCTCTAAATTCCAGAGAATTACTGTTTTATCCTCAGAAGCAGAAGCAAGAGTTTTGCCATCAGAACTAAAAACTAAAGACCCCACCCGTCCGTTATGTCCAATTAAAGTCGTAATCTCATTGCCGTCACGTTGCCAAAGTTTAATCATACCGTCACTACCCCCTGTAGCGATCGTTTTATTGTCAGGACTAAAAGCCACACTCCAAATTCCTGAAATATGTCCCTTGAGAGTGTGTAGCAACTTACCATCACGACTCCAAAGTTTAGCCGTTTTGTCATCACTCGCCGAAACAATCACCTCACCATCAGGGCTAAAAGCTACACCAAAAACTAAACTATTGTGACCTTGAATGGTCTTAATTAACATCCCATCAAGCCGCCGCCAAAGCTTTACTGTCTTATCTCCACTGGTTGAAGCAATAACCTCCCCGTCAGGACTAAAAGCTACCCCCCAAACCCCAGCTTTATGTCCTCTGAGGGTAGTCAATTCGGTTCCGTCTAACCGCCAAAGTTTGACAGTCCTATCCCCACTGGAAGAAGCTATGATTTTGCCGTCAGGACTAAAAACAACTCTCCTCATATCAACTCCTCCAGGGAGAGTCTTCAATAAGGTGCCATCAGCACTCCAAAGTTTAACTGATTTGTCTGCACTAGCTACAGCAATAATGTTGTTATCAGGACTGATAGCAACACCACTAAACGCAGAGTTACGCCCCTCAAATCGCCTCAGCAACTTACCGTTTCTGTGCCAAAGGAAAACCTCGTTTCCACTTGATGAAACAACTAATCCTTGATTTTTGCTTAAAGCTACTCCCCAAACGCCAGCAGTATGTCTCCGTAGAATTGTCAGCAATGAGTTGCTTAATTTCCAGAGTTTAGCGGTGCCATCAAAAGATGTCGAGGCCAGATATTCGCCATTGCGACTAAATGAAAGATCGCTAATTGCGCTGTCATGTGCTTTTAGGGCGGTGAGCAAGGTGCCGTCAATGTTCCAGAGTTTGAGTATTTGGTTATCAGAACCAGAGGCGATAGTCTCTCCATCGGGACTAAAAGCTAATGCCTGAATTCCTGCCTCATGGGCGGCAATTGTTCTTAACAAAGTGCCGTCACGGTTCCAGAGTTTAATAGTACCGTCTCCAGTGCCCGCAGCGATCGCATTACCATCAGGACTAAAGGCAATGGATAAGACTGGAGATTGAGGTTCTGAAAGCGTTTTCAGCAAGGTGCCATCACGTCGCCAAATTTTCACAGTGCTATCTTCAGAAGCGGAGGCAATTAACTTTCCATCTGGGCTAAAAACAGCTTTCCTGACTACGCCAAGATGCCCTGTCAATGTTTTGAATAATGTGCCATTGCGCCGCCACAGTTTCACCGTACTATCTTGGGAAGCTGAGACAATCAATTCTCCATCTGGGCTAAACTTGACGCTGTAAATTGGAGCTTTATGTCCTGTGAGAGTGTGTAAAGGTAGTGCGGCTTTATCTGTGCTACTGTTAAGCTGCCAGAGTTTAATTGTTAAGTCTCCACTCCCAGAAACAATAAGCTGACGATCGGGACTGATCGCAATTCCTAGAACGGGTGCTATATGTGCTTTGAAAGTGCGAATTAATCTGCCATCTTGATGCCAAATTTGCACATCCCCGTCGCTTGTCCCCACAGCGACAATCTCATCATTAGGACTAAGAGCTAAGGCATTCATCCAACCACTATTGCCTGAAAAACGGTTATATTCAATTGCTCCATAAATTGCTCGGCGTAGCGCCGATTCAACCATGCCATTTGTCGGGCGATCTGTGCCTTTTAATAGTTGTAGTTCTTTTCTGGCTTTGAGGGCTTCTATTAAAGCATCTAACCGTTTATCTAAGGCAAATAAAGCTTCGGAATACCGCGTTATGCTTTGAATTTTACCAATTTTTTCGTTGCGTTGGCTTTGAGTGGCTTGATGATATTGTGAAAAGGCGATCGATCCCAATCCTAAAGCTAAGATTAATGCTAGACTCAGTGTTACTATAAAGTGTTTTTGTCGTTTGGCATTTTTTTTCTGCTCGAACAGTCGCGCTTCAACTTCGGTTAGTCGTGCTGCTTCTAGTGCTTGTTGCACTTCGATTCGGTCTAATTCTTCACTTTGGGATAAAAACTGATAATCTAGGTCACTTAAACTTTTTCCTCGCGCCCAATTTTGAGCGTCTTTCAATGCTTGTCCCCGCAAGAGGCGCGATTTATCTTGTTGTTTAGCCGCCCACCACGCATCTAAGTTTTGCGAGTAAGGACGTAGTAATCCTAATTTGGTTTCGATCCATTCGCTGTCAAAAACTTTTTGATAAATTCGATTTTTTACTTTCAGAAAACCTTGTTTTTTTTCTACTAAGCCACTGAGTAGCAATTCTATTTGTTCTCGACTGTCATCAGTGGGCACTGGCACGCCTTGCCAAATTTTCTGGTAAATCCCCAGCCATCTACCCATGCGTTGCTCGTTTCGCAAGATGCGATCACGGATTGTCTTTAAATGCTCAGGTTCATCTTGCGATTCCCATTTATTGATGATGTTTTCTCTCACCACCGATTCCACAAAAAATTCCTCGGTTCCCGGTAGGGTTTTTAAATTTCCGCTGTGGGATGCGCCCGCTATTCTTAACACTAATTCACATATTTTTTGAGTTAAAAATGGCTGCCCTCCAGTCCAAGCTAAGATTTCTTTGAGAACTGCTTGCGGATTGACTATGACCTTTTCTAACCCTTTCGCTAATGGTTGCGCTTCTTCTAAGCTAAATCCTGACAAATCGATCGCCACTCCGATATTAAAAGGTGTCCGATTTTTATCGGCGATTAAATCGCTGGGTGTAGCTACGCCGAAAATCGCGAATGTAATCCGATTGTAGGCGGGATTGATGGCTCGTTGGTTGTAACAATAACGAATCAAGGCGAAAAAATCATCTACCGGAAAATCTAAACTTAAAATACTATCAATTTCATCGACAAATATAAAAATTCGTTCGTTAGGAAATCTCGCTAATAAAATCTCTTCAATAAATTGACTCAATCTTTGGAGGAGAGAAACTTCTTCTTGTTCTTGCCACCAGCTTTTTAAATTAACTTTTCCTACAAGATTGAAACTACGCCATAAATCCCCAACGATTCCTTTATACCATTGTAAGGGAGTGATATTTTCGCTACCGATGCGGGTCATGTCGATCGTGCTGCATTGAAATCCTTCGGCTTGCAGTCGATGGAAGGTGCGAACGAGAAGGGAAGATTTGCCCATTTGCCGGGAGTTAAGAACGTAACAAAACTCGCCAGCTTTTAAGGCTTCATAAAGTTCGGAATCGGCTTGTCGCACTACGTATGTAGGCGCATCACTGGCGAGACTGCCACCAATTTGGTATGTTACCTGGGTCATGCGGTTTATGGGTGGGTTTAAACCTGAGTATGTAGGGAATCTCTTTAGCTGTTTCATTCTCCCGAAACCCGCCCGGAACTTAAGTTCGGGGCTAATAGCGAAAGTCGTCTAAAGACGACTATATATTACTATCAGGACTTACGCACATCTAATGGAATTCTGTCATTGTGAGCGAAGCGAAGCAATCTCAAACCTTATACTGCCGTTACAATGTGTAAGTCCTGACTATGTGAGTCGTCTTCAGACGACTTTCGCCATGAGGCAGGGGTTTCAACCCCTGACAGATTGTAGTTTTGAGAGCAATGTTACAGCCGTGCTTTTTAAGAGGGTTTGGGGGCTCGACTGCGTAAATCGTATCTAAATAAAGTTGTGCGAACCAAAATAGAGGCGGTACAACTCGCAGCTTAGCGTACAGCGGTTGTTATCGATATGAATCAGCCCCATACTAAATAATTTAGAAGCCACTATCGGATCTAATTCCACTCCGTGTTCCGATTTTACCACTTGTTTAAGTGTAACCCCAAGTTCGGGATACTCTTGCAATGTTGCCCAAAAACTCCGCAAGTAATCTTTATAAATTCCCGCTATTGTGGGAGCTTCTTGTAGTAGCTGATCTAGGGTTACACTGTTTTGACAGAGGTGGTAAAGAGCTAGCCGCACCAGATAAGGATGTCCCCCCACCATTGCCATCAGTCGATCGGCATCGGGGCTATCTGTCCAATCCAGTCCGTGACGCTGGGCTAAAGCAAGTATCTGCTCTTCTGTAAAATAGGGCAATTGCAGCGGTAAACCGACATTAAAAGGCGATTCAGTGAGCTTTAAAGGAACATAAATTTCTGTGGAGTGAAGAACGATTAACCGCAGTTTTCCCAAAGTTTCAATCCGCTTTGCTTCTTCATGCCAGCTTCGCAGGAGCGGCAAAAATTCTCGGGCAATTTTTGGATATTCAAAAATCATATTTACTTCCTTTAAAGCTAACACAAGAGGGGTACTTATTTCTGCTAATACATATTGTTGCAAATAGATGGTACAGCTTACTTTGCTACCCATGTCTTCATCCCAATAATCATCTAATAGAGGTGGTAATTCTAGGTGACGGCTGATGTTGGCACAAAACCAGCGTAAAAATTTATCGAGGTTGTCTAAAACAGCTTCCTCGGCTTGCTGAAAATCTAAACTTACAGTTCGATAGTCAAGAGAAGTCGCGCGCTCTAAAATGCGTAGCAGAAGGGAACTTTTTCCCATCTTCCTAGGAGCTTTAATCCGCAGCACACTTCCGGGTTTAGTAATCTCTCGATAGGCGAGTTCTTCAATTAGCGGGTGAGGGATATAAAATGGCGAATCCAGGGGCACGGGAGAGCCGGGAAATTCTAAAGGTGTTGCTAGGCATTTGCTGCGGGTGAATGCTTCAATTAATTCTCGTTCCTCTGTGGTCAGGGAACGTGATTCTACACAAGAGCGAAAATTTGATTTGCTAATAGATGTCTGCAAGATTTGAGAGAGAGATTGCCACAAGGATGAGGCGATGTTTCTCAGGTAATGCTCTCCGTAATGAGAGCCAGATGCGATACTTGTATAAGTCTTTCCTTCCCAAACTTGGCGGAGTATGATTTCTTGTACTGGATATAAATCTTTTTGTAATCGGACACGAGTTAGCTGTAGTACCTCATCTATCGTCATAACTGGCAATAACCATATAAGTGTATCGTTGATATTATCACTTATGATTGACTGTAAAACTCAGAGCGATCGCCTATTGGATTGCGACACGATCCTGTCGCGACATTTTTCAGGGGGTAATTGGTCACATCGGTTAATTCTCCCCCAAAGAGTACACTATCAATAAAGAATTCCCTCGCGGGGTGGGGGCGGGTGTATTTAACCTGTCTGCACTCTTCAAGAGTACAAGAGTGAACCTACCTCTACAGGCTTTGGAGAATGGTTCTCTTCGTTAAGTGAAATCCGTGATACCCGTTAAATCTGGTAATTTCCCGGTTGTCTGACGGATCGCTGAGTGCTATAACCTAATTTCAATGGGCGCTGGCGCTCCTACTGGAAACGAATCTGTGCTCAGTTTTTCTTGATCCTTGGCCAAAATGTCATGCCGGTGTCACAGTTGGTATAGAAGGCCGAATTAAAAATGTGACAGTTGACTTTGCGAAAGCTGAGTCGATTGATGTTAATTTAATTAACAGTAGTTTTAGATCGCTGCATTTACTCATCACAAGCGTTAAGTCCAAAAGCATAATTCTTCTTGTTGTGCTAGCAGGTTTTTGGATTTGCCTGTAATCCTGTGTTAAAAACTTTAGCAAATAACCTAGTTGATTTAATGCAAATGGTTCATGAAATTTTTCCTAATTATTTTATTCCTCACGGTCATTGCTACTTGTGGAAGCCTGGATTAGTCGGGCTGCACATTTTGTCCGATGGTTTGATAGCCGTCGCTTATTTTTTGATACCCATCACGCTGATTTATATTGTTAAGAAGCGGAAAGACTTGCCTTTTGACTGGGTTTTCATGCTGTTTGGCTCTTTTATTATCTGCTGCGGGATTACCCATATTATGGAAATATGGACGCTGTGGCATCCTAATTATTGGTTCTCTGGTTTTCTTAAAGCGATTACGGCGCTGATTTCGCTAAGTACAGCAGCAGTGCTGGTGGAACTAATCCCAAAAATCTTGGCTATCCCCAGTCCGAATCAATTGGCGGCGGCAAATGTAGCTTTACAAACTGAGATTGGCGAGCGCAAACAAGCTCAAGAAGCACTCTCGGAATTAATGCTAGAATTGGAAAAACGGGTGATGGAGAGGACGATCGCTTTAGAATCGACTAATGAACTTTTGCTACAGGAAAATCGCGATCGCTATTTGGCGGAAAATTCATTGCGGCACTCGGAAGCTAAACTGCTAGAACAAACTCAACAGTTAGAAACCGCTCTGCAACAACTTAAAGGCGCTCAAACTCAACTCGTGCAAACTGAAAAAATGTCGTCTTTAGGGCAAATGGTAGCTGGAGTTGCCCACGAAATAAATAACCCTGTCAACTTTATTTATGGCAATCTGATTCCGGCTGAGGAATACATTAAAGATATTGTGGCATTGATTAAGGCTTATCAAGTTTATTACCCCACTCCGGCGCCGGAAATTGCAGACAAGATTCGCACTATCGAACTCGATTTTATTTTAAAAGACCTGCAAAAACTTTTGGGTTCGATCAAAATTGGAGCCGAGCGAATTAGGGAAATTGTTAAATCTTTACGGACTTTCTCCCGTTTAGACGAAGCCGATATGAAAAAGGTAAATATCCATGAAGGTCTTGATAGCACTTTAATGATTTTGCAGCACCGCTTGAAAGAACAACCAAACCGTCCGCCTATTCAAGTGATTAAAGAGTATGGAGATTTGCCAGAATTGGAATGCTACGCTGGGCAGCTTAACCAAGTATTTATGAATATTTGTTCTAATGCTATTGATGCTTTAGAACAGATGGCACAGCAGGGATATGCGACCAACGGCTATTGGGAAAATAATTTCTCTGACCACTTACAAAACACCTATTGCCCACTGCTAAAAATTCGCATCCGCACCCTTTTAGTTGATGGCAAGTGGGTGCAGATTCACATTGCTGATAATGGCACGGGCATAGATTATGATGCGATCGCTAAAATTTACGATCCATTTTATACGACGAAACCTATCGGTGCTGGTACCGGGCTGGGTTTGGCAATTTCTTATCAGATTATTCAAGCTCATGAAGGTTATTTGCGCTGCACTTCCGAGGTTGGGAGAGGTACTGAGTTTATCATTGAAATTCCGTTGCGATCGCAATTTGGCGATCGCCATCAAGTACAAAAGCAAGCTGTTATGAACAAGCTGGGTTGAGGCGTTAATAAATAATGCTGAATCCAGCTAAATTTTTCGGTTTCTTTTATTTTTTGTCTAACTTAGGCATCATCAAATCCATATTATCTGCCAATAACAAGTATTATGTGGGAAGCACTCAAAAATATCTTTTCCCCTACTCAGTATATGCCTCACGGCCATTGCTATCTTTGGCAAACGCCTTTAGTGTGGCTGCACGTAACTGGGGACTTTTTAATCGCGATCGCCTACTATTCAATTCCGGCGATGCTAATTTATTTTATCTTCAAGCGGCGCGATGTTCCTTTTTTAGGAATATTTGCTTTATTTGGTGCATTTATTATTCTCTGCGGGACGGGTCACTTGATAGACATTTGGACGCTTTGGCATTCCGCTTATTGGCTGTCGGGGATTGAAAAAGGAATTACTGCACTGGTTTCCTGCTACACCGCCGCCTCGATGGTAACACTATTGCCACAGTTTTTGTCCTTAAAAACCCCCCAAGAATTAGAGGCCATAAATCGCAAGTTGCAGACTGAGATTGCTGTGCGTGAAGATGCAGAATTAGCGTTACGCCACGCTTATGATGATTTAGAAATTAAAGTCCAAGAGCGCACCGCACAGTTGACAGAAATTAATGGTTATTTAGAAGCAGAAATAAGAGAAAGGATAGCTGCTGAATCCGCTTTGCGGGAACGAGAAACTAGGTTAACTGAACAACAAAATGGTTTGCTAGAATTAGCCAAAAACTCTAGTATTTACGAGGGAAATATCGGCGAGGCGTTGAGAGAAATTACGCAAATGGCAACTCGTACCCTCAATGTCGATCGGGCAAGTATTTGGTTTTATCAGGAAGATAAATCCGCACTGTGCTGTGCGGATATTTACGAACTGACTCCCAATCAACACAGCGCCGGCGCAGAACTGAAAGTTGCTGACTATCCTAGCTATTTCCAAGCTTTGAAGACAGAACAGGCGATCGCAGCAGTTGATGCCAAAACCGATCCGCGCACCCGAGAATTTAGCGAATCTTATTTGAAGCCTTTAAACATCTCGGCCATGCTAGATGTTCCTATTACCCATAAAGGGCAAATTGCGGGTGTAATTTGTTTAGAACATCAGGGAACGACCAGGAATTGGACGCTCGACGAACAAAGCTTCGCTAGCTATGTGGCGCAGATCGCAGCTTTAGCAATGGAAGCTCGCGATCGCAAGCAAGCCGAGTTAAACTTGCGTTCTGTCACCGAACGCTTGCAATATTTGCTGGCGACTACTCCGGCGGTGATTTTTAGCTGCAAATTAGGGGGAAATTATGAGGTAACATTTGTCAGCGATAATGTTGTTTCAATGATTGGTTACGAAGCGCGAGAATTGGTTGATGGTTCCCTTGATTGGCATAGCCTGGTTCATCCCGAAGATCGAGAGATTGTTGCTACTTCATACGCTCAGATATTGGAAAAAGAATCGATTTCCTACGAATACCGCGAACGGCACAAAGACGGTAGTTATCGCTGGATTTACGATGAGATTAAGTTAGTCAAAGATGCTGCGGGTCTACCTGTGGAGTGCGTTGGTTATGGAGTAGATGTTACTGCTCGCAAACAGGCGGAAATAGCCTTGCAGCAACAAGTAAAAAGGGAGCGGCTCGTGAATGCTATTCAAGAGCGGATTCGCTCCTCTCTTAACCTAGAAGAAGTAATGACAATGGCTGTTGAAGAAATTCGCCAGTTTTTGTCAACTGATAGAACAGTTATTTACCGCTTTAACCCAGATTGGAGTGGATTTATAGCCGTCGAGTCGGTATCTGTCGGTACGATGCCGATTTTGGGAATTGACATTAATGACCCTTGTTTTCGAGAACACTACGTCTCTGTTTACGAGCAGGGACACCTGCGCGCGATCGACAATATTTATAGGGCAGGTCTTTCAGAGTGCCACGTTAATTTACTGAGCGAGTTGGAAATTAAAGCTAACCTCGTGGTTCCCATTTTGCAAGGTGAAAAACTATGGGGGCTACTAATTGCTCATCACTGCCGCAGTTACAGGCATTGGACCTCTTCTGAGATAGAATCTCTCCAGCAAATTTCCGTGCAGCTAGCAATTGCCATCAAGCAATCCACCCTTTTTGAACAAGCCAAAACAGAACTTGCCGAACGTAAATTAGCAGAAACAGCATTACAAAAAGCTGTCGTAGCTGCTGATACAGCTAACCGCGCCAAGAGCGAATTCCTTTCTTCTATGAGCCATGAATTGCGGACTCCTCTCAATGCCATTCTCGGATTCAGTCAGGTGATGGTGCGCGATTCATCTCTCAACAATCAACACCAACAGCACCTAGAAATTATTAATCGCGCCGGTGAACACTTGCTTGCGCTAATTAATGACATTTTAGAAATGTCCAAAATTGAAGCCGGCCGAAGTCAGCTTAATGAAAGCAGTTTTAATTTAATGCGCTTGCTAAAAACCTTAGAAGAAATGTTTCGATTAAAAGCTAAATCTAAGAAATTGCAGCTAAATTTGGAAGTTGGTGACGGCGTACCACACTTTGTTACGGCAGATGAAGGTAAATTGCGGCAAATTTTGATCAATCTTGTAGGAAATGCGATCAAGTTTACAGAGAGGGGTAGCGTTACTTTGCGAGTAAAAAATCAGGTAAAAGAAAGTTTGGGGACTAAAACGGCAGAGTTTTCGGACACACACACAAAGCTTGATGACGCGGGTTCTGAACATTCCGAAAACTTAGGGGTTGAAACCGCAGCTATACAAAAAAAACCCGGATGGTGCACTGGTTTTAATCAGTCCGAAAGCTTGGCGGACTGTGATTGTGTAGACGCGAATCACCTTCACCCGGAATTGTTACGCCTTCAGTTTGAAATTGAAGATACTGGCCTTGGCATTGCCGCAGAAGAGATGAATAAGTTATTTGAACCCTTTGAGCAAACAAAAACAGGTCAAAAGTCTCAACAGGGGACTGGATTAGGTTTACCAATTAGCCGCAAATTTGTACAAATGATGGGAGGAGATATTACTGTCAGCAGTACACCGGAGTTGGGAAGTAAGTTTGCATTTGATATTCAAATCAGTCTTGCCACTCCCAGCGAGATTAAAATCCTTAAACCGCAGAAAAAAGTAATTAGTTTAGCCCCGAATCAACCAGAATACCGGATTTTGGTTGTTGACGATCGCGCCGATAACTGCCTAGTCATAGAGAGATTATTGTCACCACTAGGCCTCATCGTGCGAGCAGCTAGAGATGGTGAAGAAGCTATTGCTGTATGGGAGAATTGGCAACCGCACCTGATCTGGATGGATATGCAGATGCCTGTCATGGATGGCTATGAAGCCACCAGAAAAATTAAAGCTCATCCTCTCGGAAAACAAACTGTAATAGTTGCTCTTACGGCTAGCGCTTTTGAAGAGGAACGACAAACTATTTTAGGAGCTGGCTGCGATGATTTCATGCGTAAACCCTTCGAGGCAAAGATATTATTTGCGAAAATGGAAGAACTTTTAGGGGTACGTTACATTTACGAGGAATCTGTGGATGCACCACTAGAAAATGAAAGCCAAATTAGCGGAGTGACTAGCAATCAATCTATCGAGTCACAACTCGGTCAAATGCCTATTGAGTGGGTAGAAAAGATAGCTCATGCTGCTCATGAATGTTGCGACGATAAAATTGTAAAGTTGATTGAGGAAATGCCGAGCCAGTTTGCTTTGGCAGCAGAATATTTAACTACTTTGGTGCAGGATTTCCTCTTTGACGATATTATAGATATAGCGCAGTCAGCAGTTGCGACGAGGTGAAAATACCTGTTTTTAACTAATTTAAACTTAGGACGCTATTCTCTTTAAAAACTACGTAACATTAAGCCCCAATAGCGTCTCCTTGCCATCTCTTTTTAGGAGATAAAATAGGAATTTATACTGTTTCGTTTTTTTTGAGGTAAAATTCTTAAGTGTTAATATCTGTTATCTTGACAAACTACCGTGAGCGATCGCATGGACAGCCATCAATATCCTACAATTCAAGCCAACATTTTAGTAGTTGATGATAAGCCCGATAATGTGCGGCTTTTATCTACAATCTTGACCGAACAAGGGTATCAGGTTCGTAAAGCGCTGAACGGGCAAAGGGCGATCGCTACAGTGCAAGAGTTTCCGCCAACTCTAATTTTGCTGGACGTGATGATGCCAGATATGAATGGATATGAGGTATGTGCAAAGTTGAAAGCTTCACCAAAAACCAGTTCCATTCCGGTAATTTTCTTAAGCGCCTTAGATGACGTTTTAGATAAGGTGAAAGCTTTTGAGGTGGGAGCAGTTGACTATATTACTAAACCTTTTCACGGTAAAGAAGTATTGGCACGAGTGGCAAATCAGTTAACAATTCAAAGTCAAAAACAGTTACTTCAAGAGCACACGAAGCAATCCCAAGAACTTGTCGAACGTTTGCAAAACGAAATTAAAGAGCGGCAGGGGGTGGAGCTAGCTTTACGGCTTGCTCAAACAAAGTCGGATCATTTATTGCTGAATATTTTACCAGCAGCGATTGTTGAAAATTTGAAAAAGGGCGAGGGTTCTCCTGCCCAGAGGTTTGATTCAGCAACAGTTCTTTTTGCCGATATTGTCGATTTTACGTCTATTGCTGCTAGAATGTTACCTCTAGAATTGGTAAATGTATTGAACCAAATTTTTTCCAGGTTTGACCAACTAACTGAAAAACACGGTTTGGAAAAAATTAAAACCATTGGAGATGCTTATATGGTAGCGGGGGGGTTGCCGGTGCCGAGGGCAGATCATGCAGAAGCGATCGCGAATATGGCCTTGGATATGCAGGAAGCGATCGCTGATTTTCAAAATGACAGAGGCGAACCATTTCAAATTCGGATTGGCATTCATACAGGGCCAGTAGTTGCTGGCGTAATTGGCACTAAAAAATTTATCTATGACTTGTGGGGAGATACTGTTAATGTTGCTTCTCGGATGGAATGTCAAGGATTACCGGGATATATTCAAGTTACTACCGCTATTTACGAACTGTTAAAAAATCGGTATTTATTTGAGGAAAGAGGTGCGATAACGATTAAAGGAAAAGGAGAGATGAGCGTCTATTGGCTAAAAGGTAAAAAAGATAATCCAGCGGTAGAAACCGATGCTTGTCAAACGAAGTCCACTCCTAGCGAACTAATAGAGTACCCAAATACCCCCCTTATTTAAGAAGTTGGGCATCTAACCTACGAGCTATGGATGAACGTCTAGCTAATTCTTAAAAAATGAAAATAATTTGCAGTTTCCAATTTGTATTTTCCCGGACGATTTCAATGCGATCGATAAATTCTCGAAAGTAAAACCTGCGTTCTGATTCTGATAAATCGAGCCAAAATTGTGGAAGGGAAACAGTTTGGGCAGTTTCTCGCAAGTTTACTGGGGGTAGTTGCGCTAATTTGCTTTGCAGTTCGGCAATTTCGGTGCGGATTTTGTAGGCTCTAAACTCTGCCGTTTCGGTGTCTAAAATGCCGCTGTCAATCAGGGCGGAAAGTTGCTCTATGATTTCTTGTTTGGATGCGATCGCCCTGACAATTCCTGCTTTAATTCCATTCATATTCGGCATTTGCAACCCAGCAACAGCATCGGGTAAATCCCGACAAATACCGGCGATGGTTAATTGCAATATTTCATCGTAGGAAAGGCCGCTACATTTAGGCTGTTTTGGACAGTTAATCGGTCGCAAATAAAGGTATTCTTTTTCTTGGCGGTAGGAGGTGACTTTGGCAACTGTCATCGGCGATTGGCATTCTGCACAAATTGCTAAACCCGCGAGGGAACGTGGGGCGCTAGCGCTGCGAGGTGAAAGGCAGCGGTTACGGCGCAGTAACCTGTCTATTTGGGCTGCTTCTTCTCTGGAAATAATCGGGACGTGGGTGTTAGAAATTACTTGACCGTTTTGATATTCCAAATCGCCTCGGTAGGCGGGATTTATCAGCCAGCGGCGGCCGGTACTTACAGAGATTTTTTTGTTGTATTTCTTGGCTAAATACCGCACGGAACCTCGCAAGGAACCGTAAATTAAAAAGTGTTCAAAAAAGTCTTTGACGGTGGGGGCGGTGGTTTTATCGATCGTATAACAATCTTTGCCGCGGCGGTAGCCGTAGGGAGCCTTACCCGGTGGAATCCGGGATTTGATGCGGTTGCGGGCGTGTCCTTTGCGAATACTCCGGCTGTGTTGGCTGCGCTGGATTTCTGCGAGGATTTGCAGCAAGTTTTTGCGGTTTCGTGGTTCTGTCTCTGCTTGTACGATGATTTCGATGCCGAGGTTTTCGAGTTGGGCGAGGTGCGAACACACTTGCTGCAACGTGTCGCCGAGTTCTTCAAAGCGCTGAATTAACAGGTATTTGACGGGTTCTGTTTGGCAGTCTTTGAGGAGTTGTTGCAGTTGTTGCCGCCCTCCTAAGTCTTGATAGGTGCGATCGACTTCTTGGCCCCAAATTTCCGGTGCGGGTGCTGTTTCGAGTAGCGGTTCGGTGTAAGAATAAGCGATGATTTTCATCTGTTACTCGCTGAGTTCGATGATGTTGCCGTCGGGATCTTGGGTAAATAATGCCGATCGACCTGACGCGCTCATTTGAAACGGGCAATTGTGAGCGATTAACTGCTGTTTGGCTGCCTCTAAGTTAGCAACAGAAAATGCTAGATGTCGGTTGCGTCCCCATTTGGCATGGTCTACGGCATCTGGGATAATTGTTGCAGCTAAAATTAGGTGGAGCTGGAAGTCGCCGATTTGATACCAGATTCCGGGAAATTTTAAGTCTCGATCGATTTTTTGCAGTCTTAGTACGGTGCTGTAAAAGTGTTGGGATTTTTCTAGGTTGGAGATGAGTAGGGCGCTGTGGAGGGAGTTAGTAATTTGCATTTTTTTGAGTATTTATTTTTTTATTGTAACCGCTGATGGAGGCAGATGAGCGCTGATGAACGCCGATTTTTTGATGTTGGTTGAGTTTTTGATATGATAACATTGTGAGTCGCTCTTAATATATCCATTATCAAGTCTTGTAACAAAAAACTGCCCGCTGGGAGTGTTTTTAACAATGGTTTCTCAAAAAAGTGCGATCGTCTCCAGATCGGGCAAATTCCGTCTCCGCAATGTCTTGGTAGTTCCCTTTGTTCTCCAAATTTTGGCTGCTGTTGGCTGCGTTGGCTATCTTTCTTACAGAAACGGAGAGCAGATAGTTAACGATATTGTTACTCAGTTGCGGCAGGAAGTGAGTGCGAGAGTTTACGAACGTGTTCAAACCTATCTGGAAGCTCCGCCACTGGTGAATCAGATCAATCAGGATGCTGTACCTTTGGGAGTGTTGAACTTTGACGATTTGGAGCAAGCTAGACCCTATTTTTGGAAACAAGTTCTGCAATTTAAGTCGATCGGTCACGCGGGAATTGCCAACGAAAAAGGTCAGTACCTGCGTGTGGGTTGGGTAAATCGGCTGGTTGGACTTGAACAACCTCAGCTTGCCCAGCAACTGGTTTCCGGGGGTGGCAACTTGATATATTACAACCTTGACGCTGATGGAAACCCCACAAAAATTGACAAAACTACGCCCAATTATGACGTTCGCACGCGCCCTTTTTACAGAGTTGTTGTTGAGAAGAAACAGGCAGCTTGGAGTGAAGTTTATATTAATTTTGGTTATGGTACGCTGCAAATTAATGCGAGTCTACCCTATTATAATGGCGAAGGGAAACTAATTGGCGTGCTGACTTGCCAGATGGGACTCGATCAAATTCGTCACTTTTTGCAAACCTTAAGGGTGGGTAATTCCGGTCAAGTATTTATCATTGAACCCCAGGGTGAATTAATAGCCACCTCGCTTAAAGAACAGCCTCTTTCAGTGGGAAAAGGCAAAGATACAAAGCGGATAAAAGCACAGGGAAGCAGCAACCCATTGATGCGTAAAAGTGTGGTTTATCTGCTCGATCGCTTCAAGCGTTTGGAAGACATTCATCAAACTGTTCAACTTGACTTTAAGCTAAACGGTGAGCGGCAATTTATCCAAGTTTCTCCGCTAACTGACAAGTACGGTCTCAATTGGCTGATTGTAGTAGTAGTTCCTGAAGCCGACTTTATGGCGCAAATTTATGCTAACACTCGCCAGACATTTTTGCTGTGTATTGTGGCTCTAATTGTCTCTGTTGGAGTGGGTATTTTCACCGCTAGCTGGATTACTCGCCCCCTGAATCAAATTGCTCAAGCTTCAGAATATCTAGCAGGTGGTGTTCTTAACCAGAACGTTGCTTCCAGTCTGATTTGGGAAATTGAAACCTTAAGAAATTCGTTTAACAGCATGGCGAGACAACAGCAAGAATCCTTTGAAACGCTAGAAGATAAAGTCAAAGAACGTACCTCTGAACTCGCCACAGCCACTAAACAAATTGCCACTCTCAACCAGCGCCTGAAAGCGGAAAACCTCCGCATGAGCTCCGAGCTCGATATGCTCAAACAAATGCAGCAGTTGATTCTGCCAAAACCTGCTGAACTCGCAGCGATTGAAGATTTAGATATTGCCGGATTTATGGAGCCAGCCTCGGAAGTAGGCGGTGATTACTACGACGTACTTTGTACTAACGGGGTTGTCACGATTTGCATTGGTGATGTCACCGGACACGGATTAGAAAGTGGCATTTTGATGGTGATGACTCAAGCTGCTGTCCGCACTCTTCAGGAAATTCAAGAATCCGACCCGGTGCGTTTTTTAGATACCCTCAACCGCACTATTTATAAAAATGTCCAGCGCATGAACTCCGACAAAAATATGACACTTGCTTTGCTAAACTATGCGGATCGCACCATTAGTATCAGCGGTCAACATGAGGAAATTATTGTGGTCAGGAAAGGTGGTCAAACCCAGCGGATAGACACAATAAATTTAGGATTTCCGCTCGCCTTAGATGAGGATATTTCCGATTGGATTAGCCATGTTTTAGTAGACTTAGAGCCGGGGGACGGGGTGGTGCTTTATACTGACGGCATCCCCGAAGCTAGAAACATACACAAAAAATTCTACGGTATCGAAAGACTCTGTGAAGTGGTTTCTCAAAACTGGCATTTGACCGCCGAACAAATCAAGGAAGCCACCATCGCTGATTTGCGAAAATTTATTGGAGAACAAAAGGTATTTGATGACATTACTTTGCTAGTATTGAAGCAACAGGGAAATATTGTACATAATTTATGATTGACGGTCGTCAACCCGGTTTCTACGAGGAATTTTGGATTTAGTGGTCAAGCATCGAAGCAGAAACAGGATTTCGAGTTCCGCGTGTGTAAGTTATAATAATTTACAGCGAGGAAGTCAAACAATTTTGCGCTTCCACATTGGGAAGTATAAATTATGAAACCACAAATAAATTTAGCACCATCTAAATCTCCAGAAGAACTCCATACGCAGCTACAGGAGTTGAGTGAAAAACTTGAGGAAGTAGAGGATGAAAAAAATAGCTATGAAACCTTAGTAGAAATTATCACGCAACACTCTACGGATCTGGAAAACCAGATCCGTCATAAAAACCGAGAGATGCAGACTTACATCGAGCAGGTAAAAAAAGTTATAGATGCAGCTATTGCTGTAAAAAACAATAGCTTTCAACCCCAGATATTGTCAGATGTGGCAGCGCGCAGTGATGCACTGGGAGAACTGGCACAGGTATTCTCGCATATGGTGCAAACGGTGAAAGCGCGGGAACAAGAATTAGAGAAACTTTTGCAGGCTTACGGACGTTTTGTTCCCGATGAATTTCTCCAATTTCTCGGCAAGCAAAGCATGGTTGATTTCCAGCTTGGAGATCACGTGAGCAAAGAGATGGCAATTATGTTTTCCGATATGCGTTCCTTCACCACGATGGCGGAGCAAATGACTCCTCAAGAAAACTTTGACTTCATCAATAACTATTTACAGCAAATTAGTCCCGAAATTCGTAAGCACAACGGTTTTATTGTCAAGTATATAGGAGATGGAGTTATGGCAGTTTTTCCTGATGGCGTGGATGATGCTATTCAGGCAGGAATTGTGAAGTTGGAACAGTTGCAGAAATACAATCAAAGCCGTAAAATAAATGGGGATATACCGCTGAAAATTGGCATTGGTATCCATGTGGGTGATACGATGGTTGGGATTATTGGAGATGCGAATCGGATGCAAGCAGATGCGCTCTCAGATCATGTCAATCTCACCGCTCGTCTGGAAGGTTTGACTAAGTATTATGGCGTATCTTTATTAATTTCTGGAGATGTGGTACAACGTTTGAGTCAACCCGAAAAGTATCATATCCGTTTTTTAGATCGGGCTATTGTCAAAGGTAGACAAGAAGCCATTACAGTTTGTGAGGTGTTAGATGTTGAAGTAGAGCCAGTGCGATCGCTCAAAATTCAAACTTTGCCTATATTTGAGGAGGGACTCCAAGAATATTGTCAGGGAAACTTTGCTAAGGCCATAGCTTGTTTTGAACAGATAGTAGCACTAAATCCAGATGACAAGCCAAGTCAACTTTACCTAAAACGCATCCAATTGCTGTTAGAAAATAGTCTTCCTGCTAACTGGAATGGCGTGTGGAAATTCACTCAGAAGTGACATTAATACATCAATTGGAGATAAAAACATCATGACATCTGGAAGCTTAAAAACAATGACACAAATCTTTGGAGAATTCATTGAAGATTTTCCTCCTGAACACGACTCCCTAGAACTTACATTTACTCCCAGTTCTCGCCCGATCAAACAGCGCTGGCGCAACAATCGGCTTTCAGCTCATTTTGTAGCCGATTATTTGTCTAGCTTTCTACCCGTGGATGAGGAGGATGCTAGCAGTGAGAAACGGATAAAAGAAAGCAAAGGAGCTGTTAGCTATGTCGCCAACGAACTGTTAGAAAATGCGATAAAATTTAATAAGGATGATATCAATTACAAGGTCAGATTTGGTATACATTTTATTGGTGAAACCGAGGTGACGGCGGTAATTTTTGCCAGTAATAGTGTCAATCCAGAAGGGGCGAAGAAGTTGAAGGAGTTTATTGAAGAAATTCTCGATTCCGATCCAAATGAACTTTATTTGCAGCAGCTTGAAAAGAATGCGGAATCTGAAAGCGATACCTCGGGATTGGGATTGCTGACGATGATTAATGACTATTCAGCTAAGATAGGTTGGAAATTCGATCGCAGGCCAGATAGTGATACCATCATTGTTACGACTGTCGTTCAAATTAGGGTCTAGTTTCTAGCATTTCAATATTTACTCTCTTGTGCGATCGCAATATATTAGTCAGGAAACCAAATCACAATGGGCATTCAAGAAATTAAAGGTGAAGATTACAGCATCCAGTACGATCCAGAATCAGTCACAGTCACTTTCCAAGGCGAACTCAGCCTGAGTGGCCCTCCAGAATATGCCCCAATAGCCGAATTGTTAGATGAGATCGCCAATGGCGAACCGCCTACTATTACCTTGAACCTAAAACAATTGGAATTTGTTAACAGTTCTGGTATCAGTATGCTGTCTAAATTTGTCATTAGCGTCCGGAAAAAGAAAACGATTCAACTTTTGGTATTGGGTTCAAATGATATTCCTTGGCAACAGAAATCTCTCAGAAATTTAGAAAAGCTGTTGCCAACTTTGAAGCTAGAATTAGCGTAGGATATGTGTAAATTTTAACTACAGTTAACACAGGCGGGACGCCCGTGCCACACACAGTTAACACAGGCAGGACGCCCGTGCCACAGTTAACATAGATAAATGTGGATGATTAGTAAATTGCTTAAGTTTGCTGGATCGGCAGTTCAATGATAAACTCGGTTCCCTTGCCGGGTTCCGACTCGCACCGAAGCGATCCTCGGTGATTGTCTACTAAGATTTTGTAGACAATAGACAATCCTAAACCGGTACCTTTACCGATTTCCTTGGTGGTGAAAAACTGCTCGAACATTCGCTCTTTTATCTGTGGTGTCATTCCGGGCCCCGTGTCAGCAATCCGCACTCTCACGCGATCGGGCCCAGCTAATTCTGTGGTTATCGAAATTTTGAGCGCAGCATAAGGCTGATTTTGTGATGTCTCGTCCAAAGCATCAATGGCATTGGTAATTAGATTCATAAATACTTGATTTAGCTGTCCTGAATAACACTCTACATGAGGTAATTTTCCATAATTTTTAATTACTTGAATGTCGCGACGGTCTATTTGAGAATTGAGACGGTTTCGCAAAATTAACACGGTGCTATCAATGCTGTCGTGCAAGTCGCACATGGTCATGTTACTGTTATCGGTTCGCGAAAAATTGCCCATAGATTTGACAATTTCGCGAATGCGATTGGAACCCATTTGCATGGAAGAGATAACTTTAGGCAAGTCTTCAACTAGAAAACCAAGATCTATCTCTTCGATTTTAGCTGTGATTTCTGGACAGGGATTGGGATAGCATTCTTGATAGAGACACAGCAGGTGCAACAAATCTTGAGTATAAATTGCGGCATGGCTCAAGTTGCCGTAAATAAAACTAACTGGGTTATTAATTTCGTGGACGATACTAGCCATTAACGCCCCCAGCGAAGACATTTTTTCGCTGTGGAGGAGTTGAGCTTGAGTTTGTTTTAGTTCGCGAAGTGCGCGATCGAGCTGGGCGGCTTGAGCTTCCGCTTTCGAGGTAGCAGCACAACTTTCTTGATAAAGTTCTACCTGTTTGAGGTCGATTTCAAATTGTTCTATTTCGCTTTCTTGCTGGTATTGACTCACCACGGCATCGAAAGCTTCTAGCAAGTCGCCGCCCGCTGCTTCGACAATGTACAGCAGGTGGGGATTTTCCAGCATGAGTTCGGCATCGGGAACTTGCACCAATGCTTTTATTCGATCGATATATGCGCGCACTTGCTTGTCTAAATACAGTGGCGGCTCAAAATACATTGCCTTGAGGGCGCCTGAAGGGGGACTCACTAAGTTGACGCTGCTACCAATATTAATTAAGTCGCGGTGCGATTTTTCCATAAGCTCGATCGCTTCTAACAAATTCACCCGCAGTTGGGCTCTTTCTACCCCATTCTGAGAGCAAACTAACCTCATGCAAAAAAAAGCCGTTCGTTGGGAAAGCATTCGCTGGCGGCCGCTGATGTTAATTACCGCAGCACTAATTTTTCTGGCTGTCGTAATTTCTTCCAGATTAAAATAGTTCCTCATTGCCGCCATTGGTAATATCCCCGACTCAACTAAATGTCTGTAGCTCGTGCTGACACAAGATTTAAGAGCCATAAAAATAATTGTACAAGACACTAATCAATATATTCTGTATTTCCTAATAAAGTAGTATACTAAAACACAATTATTGGCACTTGGTGGCTTATCACACTTTTTAGGATTAGGCTTCTTGCACAGTTTTTCTTAATTATTCAAAAATTCACAAGTCAACTTCGCCATAATTTGAGCTTGAGTTTGCGGCAAGCCGTGATCAGCATTGGGAATAATTGCTAACTCTGCCCCCGGTATCTCGTTAGCGTAGGTTTCACAGTGCCATAGAGGAATTGTTTCGTCACTATCTGCTGCGATGACTAAGGTAGGAATTTGCAATTGGTGAATTTCTTTTTCTACTGTATCCACTGCATCTTCTGGCCGCATCCGACTCATTAAAAATGACCTTGCTACTGGTTGAGACATTAACTCCCTGCGCCACCCATAAATTTGCTGCAATTGCTCACTTTTTCCCGCTAAACTAGCAAAAGGTTTTGCCAACTGCAAGGCCCAATCAACGGCTGGGGTTTCCCACAACAGCGGCCGCAAAGCATCGTATTGACCGCAAAAACTGTCGTCCCGAATTCCGGCTGGTGCTGCTAACACTAAACTGCTCACAGAATTAGGATATTTGAGGGAATATGCAGATGCTACTCAACCGCCAAAAGAATGTCCGATGATGCAGCATGGTTCGATATTTAGTTGTTCTACAACTTGCCGCACAAAAGCAACTTCTACAGCTACGTCGTAGCGGATTTCTGGTTTGCTGGATTCTCCAAAACCCAACATATCTAAACTGATGCACCGAAACTGAGATTGCAATAACTCAATTAATGGCAGCCAGCAAGTCTTTTCTCCTAAGAAACCGTGCAGCATCAATAAGGGTCTGCCGCACCCGATGTCGAGGTAGGCGGCTATTTGGGTGGTGCTATTGACAAATGTACTTAATATGTGCTTTTGTCCTGCAAGTGCTTGAGACTGCATGGGACTCGACTCCTGATAGGTAAGAAATCTTTGTAAACAATTGTAACAAAAAAGCAGTCCAAAGGTTAAACTTCATTACGGAGTACACAGTTAGAAATAGACCATGATATTGTCTATGATTATTAGAAAATACTACAAACTCAAAGCAGGAGAACACTTTGAACTCTACTTTAAAACAGTACCCGGCTTGCTCTCTTCGCGAAGATGTCAGTGAGTACGTAGCACACCTACAGCTTCACATGACTTTACAAGCTCGCAACTTGCTCCCTACCATTACCACCGCTAAGGATAGTCGCGAACAACTGTTGCAGCAGACTCAGGCTCATTTTGAGAAACGAGTTTCTCGACAAGCTATTTAAACAAATTTTACGATCGCCCGCGGTCGATCGAACTTTCGCACATTTCAGCATCCCAGAAACCCGGTAGCCTCAACAATACCGGGTTTCTTTTCGGCTAATTATGCAGGGGGCCCGGTTTTGGGTAATATGCGTTCGGTGTGTTTTAAATTTAATGTCTATGCGAATTTCGATTATTGCATTTTTGACTTTGGCTGCGCTGGCTGGCGGCGAATTGGCAGCGCGGGCGATCGATCCGAGTGCCGCAGCGACTGAGGCGGAGTTTAGAGAGGGAACCGCACAGGCACAGAGGGCGCAGAGGGAGGATGAGGTCATTGGTGATAACTTAACGTCAAACCGACCGTCTCTCTTGTTTGTAGCGAAGTCTAGATCCCCCCTAACCCCCCTTAATAAGGGGGGGACAAGAAATATGCTCAAAGTGGGTCTTCTTAAGGGGGATTTAGGGGGATCTAGACTTGATGACAAGCGACATTTGTTATCGCTTCCAGTCTTAAATAGTCACCAATCGGATGAGGTGAACCCAACTGTGCAGGATTTGCCGGCATCCGATGAGCTCGCAGCTTCTCCAGAAGTAGGCGCGGCGCAGCTATCTCCTAGTGAATCGCCCTCATATCGTTTCCGGTTGCATCACAATAATAAAATTGAGTCAACAGTTAACACTCAACCATTGAGTTTTTCCACCCGGAGTCAACAGTCAACAGCCAACAGTCAACAGTCAACAGTCATTCCGGTGCAACCGGAATTGATATCACTCAAGTCCAGCCACAATAAAGATTTTACATCGTTAAAAACTCCGGCGACGATCGTGGCAAACCCCGAAATCCCCGAAGCAGTAAACAGCAACGCCCGACAGCTAGGCGGTACTCTACAAATCAGTCAAGCAGGCAACGCTGAGGGCGTTTACGTTGCAGAGGTGAAAATTCGCTTTGTCAATTCCAGAGGCGAAGCTGTTGATAAAAAAGGGAATCCGGTTGAGGGCAGAATTTCGGAAGATTTTATCCGAGGTGAGCTCAAACTCAAGGCGGGGGATAACTATAGCCGGGAAGTTGTACGATCGGACTTGCAGCAGTTGCAGCAATTGGGATTGTTTGACAAGGTTACGGTTTCGATCGAAGAAGTTGGCACGGATGTTAATGTAATCTACAACGTTCAAGAGCGATCGGCTCGATCTTTTAGCGTAAGTGCCAGTCTTAGTGATGATGTTGGCGTTGCTGTTCCTCTTTCATATACCGATCGAACTTTTGGCACAACGCCACAGCGGCTAGCGGTGGATCTTCAGCCCAGCCTCCGAGGTATCCAGTACGATGTCCAGTTTGTCAGCCCTTACGTTGCCGCCGAAGACCGTTTGGGATACAGTGTGAGAGCTTTTGGCGATCGCAGAATATCGGAAATTTTCAACAAAGATATTGATTTGCCCAACGGGAACCGAGTTCGGGAAATTCGGATGGGGGGAAATCTGAGGTTTACCAGACCTTTGGGCGATTGGCAATCGACTTTGGGACTGAACTATACAAACATCAGTACGCGCGATCGCAACTTAAATATCGCCCGCCGCGACGAACTCGGCAATCCTCTCACATTCAGCGGCAGCGGCGTTGACGAGTTATACACTGTTTCTTTTGGCGCAATGCGCGATCGGCGGGACAATCCCTTCAACCCCACCAGTGGATCGATTCTCAGCCTCAGCACCGAGCAGTCGATACCTCTGGGACGAGGTAACATTGTGAGCAACAGGCTGTTAGCAAATTATATACACTATGTACCACTAACTTTCCTGGGCATCAGCGAGTCCGAAGCCTTGCCCGAAATGCTGGCTTTTAACTTGCAAGCGGGTACGGTAATCGGGGATTTGCCACCAACGGAAGCTTTTCGCCTCGGTGGCCGCAATTCCGTGCGGGGTTACGATAGCGGGGATATTGGCAGTGGCCGGAGTTATTTTTTAGCTTCCGGCGAATATCGGTTCCCTGTGGGTCAGGATGTGGGCGGCGTAATATTTGTTGATTTTGCGTCGGATTTAGGAACAGGAGATAGCGTACTCGGAAAACCGGCGGTAGTCAGGGACAAACCGGGGACTGGGGCAGGTGTTGGGGTGGGTGTGAGGGTGCGATCGTCCTTTGGATTAATTCGCTTAGATATGGCTGTTAGCGACTCCGGCGACCTCAAATTTATACTCGGTACAAAGCAACGTTTTTAACAGTAGTACAACAGATCGGTTAAACCACAATCTTAAACAGATTTTGCGCGACTCAATTGCCGCCAAAGCCGTTGGCAGGGTATCATCAAACCTACCGGCCTCGGCTGGCGGGGTGTCGGTAATTGCTGCTAAGGATTGGGCGAGTTGTCGATCGAATAATTGAGTTTGATTTCTTTCCTTAGCCCAACCTCCAAAGTTTGTGTTAGTAATCGAAATTGAGTGAAATATAGCACCTCGGTAAGGACACAACAATGTTGTATCCCTACTGTGTGGTAGACAATTGACAATTGCTATATTTATTTGTGATCGTAAATGCTTAACGCTTTGGTTTCTTCAGATCAACAGTTTTCGGCTTAGCCGGCGGAGTGCGCGGATAAAACTTAAACTTATTGAGCGCAGCACTTGCCGATTTAGCCACACCGCTATCTATATCTCGCAAAGCTTTTTGTAGCAGCGGAATCACTTTTTCAGACTTAATCATTGCTAGTGCTTCCACAGCAGCTTGGCGCACCTCCGGGTGAATATCTTGAGCTAATTTTCCCAAGGTTTCTATTGCTCGCTGACCTTCGGCTCTCAGAGCATTAGCAGCAGCCATTTTACCTAAAGCAGACGCTGCAAACTTGCGGGTTTCTTTATCCTGACTTTGAACACATCCCATCAACTGCGGTAGGGAATAGCTTGTTGCTTGTCTGGTAATTGGAAGCTGTGGTTCTACTGCTGGTTGATGTAAATCAATTGGTTGTGGTTCCGAAAAATCTGTGTAATTTAACTCTTCTTGAACTTCTGTTTGATTTAACTCACTTGACTGGTCCTGCCAAACTTCTTCTTGTGGTAAATATTCTCCAAATTCTGTGGGATTTAACTGACTGAACTGATCCTCGGGGACTTCTTGTTGCTGTACATTACTCTCGTACTGCTCTTGCAAAGACCTGATAGTAGCTTGCATCTGAGCTTCGTGATCTCTCAACTGCTCGTGAGCCGCTTGCAACTGACTCTCGTATTGCTCTTGCAAAGCCTCCATATTTAACTGCATCTCAACCTCGCGGTTCTCATATTCCTCGGCAATTTGCCTCAAGCGAATTTCGTGTTCATTTTGCAGGTTTTGCAAATGTTGCTCCATCTGAGCTTGATAATTTATATGCAATTCGTCAGCAACTCTGAGTAAATGATGTTCGTGTTCTGCTTGCAAAGATTGGATATTTTGCTGCATCCTAGCATTGTTAGCGACTTCTAATTCCTCGCTGATTTGTCGCCGCAGCTCGTACTCGTCTACGTTGGCAACTGGTTGGATCTGACTGTCGCGTTCTGCCAAAACTTGTTGGAGCTGATTTTCATATTGAGCCGCAACTTGTTTGATCTGGTTTTCGTATTGGGTAGTAACTTGTCTGAGTAAATTTTCGTGTTCGATAGTAGCTTTTCTAAGCTGATTTTCGCGTTCTTGTTGCTGAGATTCGACAGCTTGTCGCACCCGAGACATTTGAGCTAATTCTATTTCTTCACTAATTCTGCTAGTTTGCTGCAAGTATTCTTGTTTTTGCTTGTTTAAGCGCTTTTCCACTAACCAGTAAGCAACTGCTACCCCTGCCAAAAAACCTAAGATCGCTCCTATGATACCCACAACTGAGATCCTCCCGACAAAATAGTGATGCTGGACTTTTTACATTTAACCATACAGCCTCCTGTAACCGCCCAGTAGCAACAGCCAGCCTGTCACTGCCAGCCAGTGAATCGCCACCGCAGGCCAGATAGAACCGCTTTGCAGGTATGCGAGGGAGCACGCAACTCCCAAAATTGCCGCCAGTAGCAAAAACACTGGATTCATAAAGGTCGATCGACCAACCGGGTAAAAAGTTAGCGCGTTCAGCGGGTGGTAAACTACAAAAACCGCCAAACTCGCACATCCCCAAAGCCACAGCATTAACCCAGAAGCCTTCTCGAACGGGTGCGGCAGCATTAACACCCGGAACCATAATTCCTCGGTGATGCCCGGACTTAACAAACAGCCAAGAAGCACTCCCACAATTGTACGCCGAGAGGTTTGCACGTCTACTTTTAGAAATCCCGACCAAAAACCCACGGAAAGAGCGATCAAAGTGTAAACCAGCGCGAGCATAGCTGCAACCAGCCAATCAGTGAAATCGGGAATAGTTGAAAAAGCCAGGGTGATACGGCGTATCAGGAATCCCGGCAGCGAGATCGCACTAAAATTTAACATAATCAAACTGATCCTTAAAATTTTCAAACAGATGTTAGCAGTAAGTTGAGCCGTTTATTATGCAAAACCAATCATCGCCGCCCGTCAGAGTCCACGTTTTTGTTTCCGGATTAGTTCAAGGAGTAGGATACCGATATTCAACGATGAATCAAGCAAAGTATTTCGGCCTGGGCGGCTGGGTAAGAAACCTCCCTGACGGCCGCGTCGAGGCTGTCTTTGAAGGCTCCAAAAAAGCTGTGGAAGAAATGATTAGTTGGTGCCGACGCGGCCCCACCGGTGCTAGGGTTAGTGAGTTGGTTTTGGAATACGAAGACCCGGAGGGCGAGTGCACTTTTGAGATCCGCCGATAAAACAATAAAGGAAATAAACTGCGGTTGAAACCGCTACTATACAAACGAAGTCTACCTAGTCTACGGCAGGCTTCGCCCAAGCAGACTAAAGAATAAATCCGATAAAAAGCGCGAATTTGGTATTGCCAATTTATCAATGATGAGCAAGTTGACTTAAATTAGCAAACAACTGAGCAACTTTGGTCAAATCTTTATCTCCCGGCGCTATTTCTACGCCGCTAGAAAGATCAACACCGCTGAAGTTATTGCCGATCGCGCTATCAATTGCATTTAAAATATTATCGGGTGTTAAACCGCCCGCCAGCAGCCAAGGACACTGCGGTCTAAACTCTGATAACATCATCCAGTCGATCGTTTTACCAGTACCGCCCAATTGCTCTGGATGGTAAGCATCCAGTAGTAAAGTATCGACACGAACAGCATAAACAGCAGCGCTGGCTAAAGTTTCAGGAGTCTTAACTCTTAGGGCTTTTATAATTTCAATTCCCGGCAAAAACTCCCGCAGTCGATCGCAATATTCCGCTGTTTCATCTCCATGCAACTGCACCCCGCTTAAATTTGACTCTGCCGCTACTTGACAGATATTTTCTATTGTGGTGTTGGCAAAAACGCCGATGCGATCGACATTTTCCGGCAACTGCTCGACAATCAGGCGAATTGTTTCTGGGCTGACATAGCGGGGGGAAGCCGGCACGCAGATAAACCCTAAAGCCTGGGCTCCCAAGCGGGCGATCGCAATTCCTTGGTCTAATTTAGTGATTCCGCAAATTTTAACCCGCACTCTTCCTCCTCGGTTCCGCAGTTGTATCAAAATATCAACGAATTGTTAACTATTAAAACAAATCTTAGTTTAATGCAAACCGCTTTTTATAATCTTGGAAATCAATTTATCTGTGAAATCAGGAGATAAGAACATGATCACCTCATCTTTGCTGTTAGCCGTACAATCTACCGCTCCCTCAACACCCGAGTGGTCGCCACTGGTAGGACTGACAATGATTTTATGTAATTTGTTGGCGATCACGATCGGCTACTACGGCATCTCCAAGCAAAACCGAGGCAAGGGCCCAGCTTTACCCGTTGCACTCCCTGGAATGTTCAAAGGCTTCGGCGTACCAGAATTGCTGGCAACAGCCAGCTTCGGCCACTTGCTCGGAGCCGGAGTAATCTTGGGCTTGGGTAACGCCGGAGTTCTGTAAAAATCAGGGGAAAGGCAAAGGCAAGGAGTAGAAAAGATATAATAGAAACTCTTTCTTGCTCTCCTTTCCCAGGAAACTTCATGCAGACAGGTTGGCGAATCGGCTCTTTATTTGGCATCCCCCTAGTTATAGATTATTCGTGGTTTATAATTTTAGCTTTAGCAACCCGCGAATACGCCAGCAGTTACCGCCTGTGGGGGCCTGCGCTCTCGTGGAGTGCGGGGTTAGCAATAGCTCTGCTACTGTTTGCTTCCGTGCTCTTGCACGAACTCGGACACAGCTTGGCCGCGATATCGCAAGGCATTAAAGTTAATTCTATTACCTTATTCTTATTTGGCGGAGTAGCTTCGATCGACTCGGAATCAAAAACTCCCGGTCAAGCTTTTCAAGTAGCCATTGCCGGCCCTCTAGTCAGCTTTGCGCTGTTTTTAATCCTCGGTTTGGGTTCTCAAGTTCTTCCCCCGAAAAGTTTGCTAGCAATTGTCACGGAAAGGGTAGCACTAATCAACCTCGTTTTGGGATTATTTAACTTAATTCCCGGTCTGCCTTTGGATGGAGGACAAGTTTTAAAAGCAGCAATTTGGAAAATCACCGGCTCTCGATTTGCCGGCGTTCGCTGGGCGGCAAAAACAGGACAAGTTTTAGGTTGGCTGGCTGTTGCTTTGGGTCTGAGTTTATGCTTTTTAGCGCGCGAGTACGGCGGCTTGTGGATTGCGCTAATCGGCTGGTTTGGCATTCGCAATGCCACTGCTTATAGCCAAGTTACTTCGCTGCAAGAAGCCCTGCTCAAAATTAAAGCCAGCGATACGATGAGTCGCGAGTTTCGAGTTGTAGATGCAGATTTGACTCTGCGAGAATTTGCAGATCGATATTTGTTAGAAGTCAATCCGTTTCCATTTTACATTGCTGCGACCAACGGCCGGGATTTGGGCTTAGTGTCGATCGACGATATCCGCTTCACAGAACGCAGTCAATGGCAAGTTCAGACTTTGCACAACATTTTGAAACCCCTGGGAAAAACCCCCACAGTCTCGGAAAAAGCATCCCTCGCAGAAGTAATTAACAGCATGGAAGCCCGCCAACTCCCCCGAATCATCGTCCTCTCGCCGATTGGTTCAGTAGTGGGGACGATCGATCGGGGCGACGTGGTTAAAGTTTTAGCAAAATACCTCAAACCGCAGATTTCAATGGCCGACATCAAGCGCAGCAAAGAAGAAAACAGCTATCCGCAGGGATTGCAGTTAAGTGCGATCGCCAAAACCGCACAGGAAAATTAAAAATTGGGCATCGGTAAGGGGCATTAGTGATAAGTTAAGATGTAGCAAACTTTGTGACTCAGGGTTGAAACACTAAATTTTATGCCCCAATTCTTTAAGATAATTTATCATAAATTTGCGGAGGGACTTGGGAAAAATTTAACTCATTTATTCCCCAACGCTGACTTGCAACCTGTTGCTATTATCTGGATTGTCGTGACCGGAACTCTATTGGGCGTAAGGCATTTAGGCGGGTTGCAGCCACTAGAATTAAATTCTTACGACCTCATGGTGCAGTTGCGTCCTGATGCCATTCCTGACCCCAGGTTACTGGTAGTAACAATCACCGATCAGGACATTAATACTATTGAAAAATGGCCAATTTCTGATCGTACTTTAGCAAAAGCGATCGCACAAATAGCGCGTCTTGAACCCACAGCTATTGGCATAGATATAATTCGCAATATTCCCTACGAACCGGGGAATGCAGAATTAGTAACTCAATGGAAAAACCCGAAAGTAATCCCTATTACCTTGATCGGTAACTCTAAAGAAGATCCAGTGCCACCACCTCCCAATATACCAGAAAAGCGGGTAGGATTTAACGATTTAGTCGTCGATCCCGACGGTATACTGCGTCGCAATTTGATGTACGCCAAGAAGGGTAAAACGACATTGACTTCATTTTCAATGCGACTAGCTTTTGCCTATTTTAACGCCCAAAAAATAAATTCTAAACTAATAGAAAACAACACACTACAGGTAGACAAAACAGTATTTTCCAAGTTGCGATCGAACTCAGGAGGTTATCAGAAAATTAATGCCCAAGGCTATCAACTCCTGCTCAATTACCGCTCTCCTGAAAATATAGCAAAAACCGTGACACTAACTCAAGTGTTAGAGGGAAAAGTTGACCCGAAATGGGTGAAAGGTAAAATAGTGCTAATAGGCGTTACAGCCCTAACTGCCAAAGATTTCTTTTCCACCCCTTACAGCGCTAGTGCAAGCGGAAACCAGCCGATGCCGGGGGTATTCATTCACGCAACGGCTACTAGCCAAATTCTCAGCGCAGTTTTAGATGGGAAAGGGCTATTTTGGTATTGGGACGAATGGCAAGAAATTCTCTGGATCGCAGTTTGGAGTGCAGTGGGTGGCTGTTTAGCTTGGCGGCTAGAAAAATCCCTGAATTTGATCGCGATCGCGATCATAGCTTGCGGCTCATTATTCGGATTCACCTTTTTTCTCTTCATGCAACAGGGGTGGATACCTCTAATCGCTCCAGCCCTGGCCCTTTTAATCACCGCAGGAGTCGCAGTTACCTATAAATACGAGCAGTCGAGGCAACAGCAAGGGATTGTGATGAAATTATTAGGACAACAAACTTCACCCGCGATCGCAAATGCCCTGTGGAAAGAGCGCGTCCATCTGCTGGAATCAGGGTTATTGCCTGGGCAAAAAGTTACTGCTACGATCATCCTCACCGACTTGCAGGGTTTTAGTACAATCTCCGAAAAACTAGCGCCAGAAGTCGTAATGAGTTGGTTAAATGAGTATTTATCAGCAATGGCTCAAGAAGTCCAAGCACATCAAGGCGTGATTAATAAATTTACCGGAGATGGAATGCTGGCAGTATTTGGCGTACCCATTCCCCGCACCACTCCAGAAGAAATTGCAGAAGATGCTCGCCTTGCCGTATCTTGCGCTTTAGCCATCAGTTCCCGCTTGCCAGAAATGAATCAAAATTGGCTCGATCGCGGTTTACCGGCCGTAAAAATGCGAGTAGGCATCTTTACAGGGCCTGTTATGGTGGGTAGTCTGGGAGGCACAACCCGTTTAGAATATGGAGTGATCGGCGACAGCGTAAATATTGCCTCTCGCCTGGAAAGCTGCGAAAAGGATCGGCACGAGGACACTTGCCGGATATTGATTGCAGAAGAAACCTTTCTGCATCTGGCGGACAAATTTGAGGTAGAATCTTGGGGAGCTTTGCCTTTAAGAGGCAGGGAACAAAAAGTTAATGTCTACCGGATTTTGGGAAGTAAAAAGAAATAAAAAGAGAGAATCTATCCATAAAAATTCTGGGAGTTAATATGAAAACAATTACTAAATTTATCCTCAATCTGACATCCGTTGGCTCAATAGTATTGATAGCAACACTTAATACTTCCCAATTAGCAGTTGTGGGACAGCCGACTCCAGACGTAGATGGCAAGCCAATCACTCAATCGGGAGGGCCGCGCTTCGTTCAGCCCCGTGAAGATATGGATGAGCGCCCCCCCACTCAACCGAGACGGCCTGTGCGCGGTGGCTGCGCGAGCATTAGTCAGCTAGGTCTCACAGCCTTAATGCCTAAAAATAAGATCGCACGGACTGTTTCCGAGTATCCAACTTTCTTTTTCTACTTGCCTCAAACAGAGGCAGAATTAGCCGAATTTATCGTACAAGATCAAAGCGGCAACCAGATTTATAAACAGGATGTCACAATTAGCAATTTATCAGGGGTGATCGGCGTTAATATCCCCGCTAACCAAAATGTGCCACCCTTGGAAGTAGGCAAAAGTTACCGTTGGAATTTGACAGTGATTTGCGACTCTCAAGACAGATCGAGCGATCAAATCGAAAGCGGTACTGTACGGCGAGTGGAAATCAGTGCAGATATCCGCCGTCAATTAGATCAGGCAGATCCGCGCCAGAAAACCGTTATTTATGCTAAAAATGGGATTTGGCTAGATGCCCTCAGCACCCTAGCTGCCGCTCGCCGCGATCGGCCTAATGATGCAGAATTAACTGCTGATTGGGAAAGCTTGCTGGATTCTGTGAAATTGGGCGAAGTTGCCAAAGAGCCGATCGTTCCAACTCAGCCACAACCATAAGCTGTACTGCATTTAAATTTAACTTTTCTGGTGGCGTTACAGCAACGGGCCAGAAAAGTTTTAATACAATAAGTGTACCAGTTTTTAACTTGTATTAGTAACAGCCAATATGACCGTTCCCAACAAATAATTTTTATTGTAGAACGGCCATCTTGGCTGTTCCGAAAATGTGGCATAAAAGCCCGTCGCCAAATAGGCAGGTTAAATGTGAAACAGCTTATTACTTGTTAATTCCAAAATATCCTGCCATTCCCGATCTGAAAGTGGCTGCACTTTCAAATCAATTGCAAAACACCGACAAGCCGCCGCACTCAAAACATCAATTACAGTTGCAATCAAATCATCTCCCCCTTCAGATAGAGGTAATTGCACAGGAATTAACTGCTCCCCAAACACTTGAGAAAACAAACAAACATCCGGCTGCAAACGCATCGAACCGTGCTGCAAAATAGCATCACCCCGTCGCAATTGCGCGCTACCAATTAACTTGCAACCATCAGCGGTAACTAAATCCGCACCCGTCGCAGTACCAAAACAATTCGGATTGTGAATATAACCCCTTCCAGCTTCCCCATAGTGCAAATCCAAACCCATCGCCCTCCAACCCTCAATCAAAAACTCGCAAATAGTCTGATAAGCTTTCATACGGCTGCTTCCAAATCCCGACGCCACAACTGCATAAGTTAAATCCCCTTGATGCAACACTGCGCGCCCGCCGCTGGGCCTCCTCACCAACTCCACAGGCATTCCCTGCCAAGACAAATGCTGCCAAAACTCCGGCCACCTGCGCTGGTGGTAGCCCAAGGAAATCGCCGCCGGTTGCCAAGTGTAAAATCGTAGAGTTGGCGGATGTTTGCCCGCTAGATGCTGTTCCAGCAGCCATTGGTCGATCGCCATCTGCACGCTACCAGACACCGACAACAGTGGAATTAAACGCCATACAGAATTAGCCATCCGTTCCCAGTCCTGAGTTTGCACTCAATAATTCACAGAATGTTTTAAAATTAGTAACAGTTTTTTGGGCCTGTCTTCTAAGTTGGTGCAAGTTTCACGCCCGCCGGTGCTTTAGAAATAAATAGAAAAAATAATCGCAGAACCATGAGCAACAGTGTAATTGTCATTAACGACGAAAAATTTGAAACAGAAGTCCTGAAAGCTGAGCAACCAGTGCTTGCCTATTTTTGGGCTAGTTGGTGCGGGCCTTGCAAACTGATCGCGCCTTCGGTAGACTGGGTGGCGGCCAACTACAGCGATCGGCTGAAAGTGGTTAAAATGGAAATTGACCCCAATCCTAATACTGTCAAGCAGTATAAAGTAGAAGGAGTCCCAGCTCTCAGGCTGTTTAAAAATGCCGAAGTAGTGCTTTCTCACGAGGGAGCGATTACTAAACAAACTTTGGTCGGTTTGCTGGACGCTCACTTATAAAGTTTGGAAATGATTCGGGAGTTTCCAACTCCCAACTTAGAATTATAATAAGCACAAATATTTTTGTTAACACCTCTCTTTTCTCCTCGATCTTCCTCTCGGGCTCAGCGCCCTCTGCGCTCTCTGCGGTTAGGAAAAAAAACACAAACCCAATAAAAATGCAATATAAAAAATAATTTAGCTAATATAAAAATATTCCTTAAAAATCCCCCAAAAATACAGAAAATATGCAATTTGCTAAACGTTTAGATCCACTGCAATTTAATGTATTTGCCGATATGGATCGGGCAAAAGCTCAAGCTAGAGCAGCGGGGCAGAATGTGATTGACTTGTCTCTGGGTTCTTCGGATCTGCCGGCGGCTGCTCACATTACAGATGCGATCGCACATTCTCTGTCCGACACCAGCACTCACGGCTATTTGCTATTTAACGGCACAAGAGATTTTCGGGAAGCAGCAGCTATTTGGTACGAGCAAAAATTTGGGATTGCAGTCAATCCAGAAACAGAAGTGCTGCCGTTAATTGGTTCCCAAGAAGGAACGGCGCATATGCCTTTAGCTGTACTCAACCCTGGAGACTTTGCTTTGCTGCTCGATCCGGGCTATCCTTCCCACGCGGGCGGTGTGCATTTGGCTGGTGGTCAAATTTATCCGATGCCAATATTAGCAGAAAATGCCTTTTTGCCGATATTTGAAGATATTCCGACAGCAGTGCTGGCTCAGTCGAAGATGATGGTTTTGAGCTATCCTCATAATCCTACAACTGCGATCGCCCCGGTTGCTTTTTTTGAGAAAGCTGTGGATTTTTGTCGGGAACATCAACTTGTTTTAGTTCACGATTTCCCTTATGTGGATTTGGTGTTTGACGATCGCAATTCTCTCATAGAGGCAGAGCCTGGTAACGAGGAAGAATATCGAAAATTGATGGCGCCGTCAATATTTCAGGCGGATCGAGATAAGAGTGTGGCGATCGAGTTTTTTACACTATCCAAATCCTACAGTATGGGAGGTTTTCGAGTCGGATACGCGATCGGCAATTCCGAACTAATTGCAGCCCTGCGACAGGTAAAAGCCGCAGTGGACTTCAACCAATACCGAGGGATTTTGAATGGAGCGATCTCCGCATTAACAGGCCCTCAAGATACCGTCAGAACCAGCGTAGAAACCTTCAGAAAACGGCGAGATGCCTTTGTAAACGCGCTACAGGTGATCGGCTGGCAAGTACCCGTACCCCCTGCCACCATGTACGTCTGGGCGAAACTGCCGGAACCTTGGGCCCACGATTCCGTGAAATTTTGCACTCAGCTAGTACAGAATACAGGAGTCGCAGCTTCCCCCGGTGCCGGTTTCGGGAAATCAGGAGAAGGCTACGTGCGATTTGCCTTAGTAGAGTCGCCAGCAATTTTGGAAGCAGCAGTTAGAAAAATTGCTGAGTTTCTAAATTGAGCGATGTGATATTTGTCAACTTAACCCGAAACACCCTTGTGAGACTTACGCCCACCAAACTTGAGCTTTGAGGCAGGGGTTTTAACCCCTGCCGGACTGGGGTTTTGACGTTTTTGGGCACAGGATGAAGCGCAAGGCGTCTAAGTGCTTACCCCTAGCTCAAGAGGGATGCAATTGCTAAAATAGTGTGATTTCTACCTAAAGGAATAGATATTTGCACGCAGTATCTGTCAGAATTTCTTTTAAGAAATGTTAACGTGAGACATCTTCGGAATTACCAGTTCCGCTCACCCACTCTAAAAATCCTTGCAGTGAATTCTGTGGGGGTAGCGATTGTTCCGTAGCGGCGAGCGCACACCCGAAAAACACCACACTGCCCAAAATGGCAATCAGCGGAAAAGGCTTACTCAGTCCAAAGTCCCGCTGAAGGCGAGCTAACGGTCTGCTCTCGCGCCTGAGCATTTTTCCTACCGTCAGTTGTTTGAGACTAAAAGGATCGCGCACAAAATGACCGCTCCAGCTAATTACCATATGAGAATGACAGTGGGGACAAGTGAATAGTCCACTGACCATCCCAACTGGGCCGACGACGCTGGAACGGTTGCAGATCGGGCAAGTGACAGAATGAGTGTTATAGGTGGGAGCGTTCATAACTGTTTTTCTTGAGTAAAAAAAAACTAACAAGTAATTGGGAGCCTGTGTTAACGCTTAAGGTATAGACCTTGAGAGGCACTTTTCCTTAATTCCTAGTTTACCGCTCTGATCGGGTCGATCGGATCTCACTGCTTGGGAAAACCTTCAACTTGCCAATCCCGCAACGAGTGCAAGTCTGGAGCACAGGTGAGATTATATTGCAAGGGAGTTACGGTTATTCTGTTGTCGCGAATAGCTTGTACGTCTGTAGGAATATCATGCGGCACCGCCGAATCAGCGATTTCTTCTACATCTTCTAACAATTCCCCAGCCAGCCAATAATAAGTTTTGCCGCGCGGATCTGTGCGCTTTTGAAATATGTCGAAATAGCGGCGAATGCCTTGACGGGCGATCGCAACTCCGGTAATTTCTGCTTGTGTGACTGCTGGTATGTTGACATTCAACAGCATCGGTTTGGCCATTGGCTGTTTTTCCAACTGTGCCAGCAAAGTGACAGCGAAATCTACCGCCGGCCCAAATTCCTGCGAAGTAAAGCTGGCGAGGCTAAAAGCAATGCTGGGAATGCCTTCCATAATTCCTTCCATTGCTGCCGAAACCGTACCCGAACAGATGATATCCGTGCCTAAATTGGGCCCGTGGTTGATACCGGAAAGAACAAAATCCGGCGGTTTGTCAAGTAAAGCCCACAAAGCAAGTTTCACGCAGTCGGCGGGAGTACCCGAACAGGCCCAAGCTTGAACTGCGGGCTCAAAAATAGATTCGACAATTTCAGCGCGGATGGGTTGGTGCAGGGTAAGGCCGTGGCCGGTAGCGGAGCGCTCTCTGTCGGGACAAACTACGCTCACGTCGTGGCCAGCGTCGGCGAGAGCGTTGGCGAGGCTGCGGATGCCTTGTGCAAAGATGCCGTCGTCGTTGCTAATTAAAAGTTTCATTGAAATTTTTATAGGCCTTATAACAATACTAAACTAGATTCAACTACGGCGATCGCTCTAATATCCAATTACCTATTACAAATTATCCGTAACTGCCGAAAAGCTAAAATCTAAAATCTAAAATCTAAAATCAACAAGCTGTAGAGCCAAAATTGCGCTAAACTCAACTTGGCCCAAAACTGCCATCAATCTAAAATCTAAAATCTAAAATCTAAAATCAAAATGACTGTCCAGCTAAGCGACATTGAAACTCAACTAGAAACCCTCGGTCAAGAGTCCAAAAGTGCGATCGCCACTGCCAATACCCTCGAACAACTCGAACAGTTGCGCGTCGGCTACCTCGGCAAAAAAGGCCAACTCTCTCAAATTTTAGGCATGATGGGCAAACTGTCGCCAGACCAGCGACCCAAAGTAGGTGCGATCGCCAATACAGTTAAAGAAGCCCTGCAAGCCGATTTAGAAGACAAGCGCGCCGCCCTCCAAACCGCCCAAATCCAAGCCAAATTAGCCTCAGAAACCATCGATGTCACGATGCCGGGGATTTTTCGCCCCCAAGGCCGCGTTCACCCCTTAAACGCCGTCATAGACCGCGCTCTCGATATCTTTGTCGGCCTCGGATACACCGTCGCCAACGGCCCGGAAATGGAAACAGATTATTACAACTTCGAGGCGCTCAACACCCCGCCCGACCACCCAGCGCGGGATATGCAAGATACATTTTACCTACCAGGCGGCGACTTGCTGCGGACTCAGACATCATCAGTGCAAATTCGCTACATGGAACAGCACAAACCGCCGATTCGGATTGTCTCTCCCGGCCGCGTTTACCGCCGCGATACTGTTGATGCTACTCACGCGGCAGTTTTCCACCAAATTGAACTTTTAGCAATTGATGAAGGTCTGACATTTACTGACTTGAAAGGCACAATTAAAGAGTTTTTGCGGCAAATGTTCGGGCAAGATTTGCCTATCCGTTTCCGCACCAGTTACTTTCCGTTTACGGAACCTTCTGCCGAAGTTGATTTGCAGTGGAACGGCAAATGGCTGGAAGTTTTGGGCTGCGGAACGGTCGATCCGAATGTTCTTAAAGGAGTCGGTTTAGATCCAGAAAAATATACTGGGTTTGCGGCCGGTTTTGGTGTCGAGCGGTTCGCAATGGTACTTTATGAAATCGACGACATTCGCCGGGTTTATGCTAGCGATTTGCGCTTTTTGCGACAATTTTAAACAAGGGCTTGGGGTCGCTTACACGAGCCGTCTAGAAGTCTTGGTCAATGTACATCAATCTTTCAGTTTGAAGTAAGTAAGTACAAATAAACATTACTTGGGGAGAGGGCGGGTTCTGCAACGATCGACTCGCCCTTACTGTAAATAAGCCCTAAAGCCGTCCCTACAAGCCCCTGCAAGATATTATTGTTTTTTTGCGCTTACCTACTTATTTATTGTCTACTTGCCAAAAACACCCTTGATGCTGTCAACAGCGCTCTCGACAGCATTCTTGGTATTATCTACTGCTTTCTGAGTCCGAGCTGAATCTTCCGATGCTCTTTTCTCAATTGTGGCCGCATCTTTCTTAGCTTTGCGCTCTACTACACTACCATCATCCGATGCTCGATCGACTTTAGCAGCATTTGTCTTGGCAGTTTCCTTAACCTTCTCTTCTGTATCTCGGATGAAGTTCTTGGCTCGTCCAGCATCTTTGCTGGCTTTTTCTTGAACCACATCGCCCGCATCTGGGTCTGCTGCCATCGAGTTTACAGCAGGAGATGCCATTGCTGCGGTGTTAGAGAAGAACGCACCAGACCAGACGAAGGCCATCGCACAGACGCAAAGCACAGTTGCAGCGATCGAGCGCCCTAAAGTCGAAAGTCGTTTCGTAAAATAATTCAGTTTCATAGAATACAAAATGAGAGATGACATTCTATTTTTACTCGATCAGAGCGATCAGCGTAACCGTTCTCTAGATAGAGGTTATCCAGCGACGATCGGTTAAAAAAGTTCCCTCTTTTGATAGATTCAAGCCAGGACTGTCAGTCAATGGTAGAGTTGAGATTTGAGATTTGAGATTTGAGATTTGACTCTACAAGCGTAATTGGGACTCTTGAACTTTGATGGATAGATTGTAGATTTTAGATTTTAGATTAAACACTTGATATCAAATCTGTTAGGAGAAAGATTCTTCCTATATCTCTGCTCTACATCTGCGTGAATCAGCGTCAATCCCTTGTTACCTGCGGTTAATAAATTGTCTTTTTTTAACCGCATATACAGGCAGATAAACCCAGATAAACATAGATGAATTATATCAATTCCTGTTGCACTGGAATTATTGTTGACTGTTGACTATTGACGGGCGGGTCTAAAAACTGAATGGTTGAGGGTTAACTGTTGACTCGATTTTATTATTCCGATGCAACCGGAAACGATATCACAGAGTGACCATCGCTTTGGACTACATACATATTTTGCGGCTCATCTACTTATTTAGGAATAGGTTGTTCCCGAAATTGTGCGTGGGGTATCAACATATAATACTTATCATGACTAATCACAATTTAGTAAAAAAGTCAATACAGTTTCATCAATTCCCTTTAGTTTCAAAGGCTTATATTTAACAATGCGATTTTCCTCAACATAATCTGCCACCGCCGCCGAAATTAGCACCGTGTTTGGTTCCGTGACCTCTTGCAAGCGGGCGGCAATATTCACGCTCGGCCCGATCGCAGTATAATCCGATCGATCGGGGCCGCCAAACATCCCCACCACCGCAGTACCCTGGTGAATTCCGCAGCGAAACCGCACCGGAGGCACGCCATTTTCCCCAACAATTCCCTGCTCCAACCAGCCCTGGTTAAGCTCCTTCAGAGATAGCACCATTTGCCTTGCAGCAGCGATAGCGCGGCGTACTTGCTCGTTAGGCGTTAGTTCCTCCGGCGCGCCAAAGAAAGCCATTACCGCATCTCCAACAAACTTGTCCACCGTACCGCCACTGTCAAAAATAGCCTTAGTCATTGCCGCCAAATATTCATTCAACAGCTCAGCTACCCGGCGCGAGCGCAGCGTATTTGCCATTTGAGTAAAACCGACAATATCGCTAAACAAAATAGTAATCAATCGCGGTTCCGGGCGCAAATCCAATGCCAAATCTCCAGCCGCAGCGGCCTTCACCATCGCCGGCGGTAAAAATCGGCGCAGCACCGACTCAGTTAAATAACTGTTCAACTGCTGCACTCGGCGCTCGTTTTGTTTGAGGGCGATCAAATTCCGCACTTCCGCCAACAATTCTCGATCGTTAAAAGGCTTGGACAAATAAGCATCCGCACCCCGTTCTACTCCTTCAATTCGAGTATCTTCGTCGGCTTTAGCAGTCAGCAAAATTGCCGGAGTTCCCTGCAATTCCTCATCCTCTCGAATCATCTTAATCAAATCCAAACCCGAGACCAAAGGCATCATCAAATCCGTTATAATTAAATTAGGACGGCGTTTTTTAGCCACGGCAAATCCTTCTTCTCCGTTGCGGGCGAGCAAAACTGCAAAACCGGAATCTCGCAGAATAGCCGACACATAAAAGCGTAAATCGGGATTGTCGTCAACCACCAAAACCGTTCCCACTGCTGTTTCAGATCTGATCGGCTCGATCGCCTCAAAGTTGTGATTTTCAGCCTCATTTTCGGACAAATCTGCCTCCACATCGGCCAGTTCCACCGCAGCTTTGGATGAGTGAAACTCTGCGGGTATTTCTAGTACCTGTTCCGGGGGCAAGTGAGTCGAACCGAAGTGCAGCCAAACGGTAAAAGTAGTACCTTCCCCGTAAACTGACTCAACTGAAACTTGACCGCCGTGGAGTTCGACCAATTCTTTGACAAGTGCCAAACCTAAACCGCTGCCTTCGTAGGAACGGCTAGCAGAACCTTCGGCTTGGTGAAAGCGCTCGAATAAATAGGGAATTTGTTCGGTGCGAATGCCGATACCGGTGTCTTTTACTTGCAACAAGCAGTGAGCGCCAGCCGATTCAACTTTCAGGGTGATAGTTCCGCCTTCTGGGGTGAATTTAACAGCATTTGATAGCAGGTTGTAAATAACTTTGTCAAATCTTTCCAGATCCAAATAAAGTAAAGGACATTCTTGCAGTTGGGTAATTAAGTGCAGTCCTTTTTTCTCACAGTAGGCGCGGAACGACTCTGCGGTAGAGTAACAGAAACCGACTAAATCGCAGGGGCGGAAACTCGGCTGCATCCGTCCGGCATCGAGCCGCTGCAAGTCCAGCAGTTGATTTACCAAGCGCAGGAGGCGGCGGGAATTACGCAAAGCGATTACGGCTTGTTCGTAGGGCAAGTCTTCTTGGCGCCTGCAAGCTGATTCTAGAGGGCCGATAGTTAGAGTTAGAGGGGTGCGGAACTCGTGGGAGATATTTTGGAAAAATTCGGTTTTGAGCCGATCGGCTTCCAGAAGCCGTTCTGCCTGCTGTCTGGTAGTCTGGTAGAGGCGCGACTGCTGCACGGCTAGAGCCGCTTGAGTTGCGACTATTTGAGCCAGGTCAATATCTGAGATGTTCCAGCGGCGGATGCTGCGATTTTGGCGCAGGGAAATGCTGCCGATGATTTTGCCTTCTGAGAGTAAGGGAACGACTAACAGGGCGCGGGCTGGCGATCGAACTTGGAGTTCTGTAACATTTAACTCGGGGTGTTCCTCGAGATCTTCGATCGCCACCGGCTCTTTTGATACCATAACTTGCAGCAACACCGGATTGCCCCGAATCGGCACCAAAGACTGTGGCAAAGAAGGATGGGCAAAAACCCAGGCGCGAGTGTTAGCAGCAGCATCGCCAGAAGCCGTCTCGTAGCCCAGAGGGTTCGCAACTACCTCTGGATCAATAAAACCCTGTTCTACAGCCACGGTATCTCTATTTGTGTCGTATAGCCCCACGCATTGGACGTATTCATCATCTTCTGTCCACAGAGATAGGGCGCAGCCGTCAACTTGCAAAGCTTGGCCGAGTTGTTGAGTAATGGCTGCAAAAATATTTTGAGGATCGAGACTCGATCGAATTGCCGTAGTAATAGTATTGACTAAGGCCTCGCGCTTGGCCAGCGCCCGCACCTGTTCGTAAGCCCGGGCTTGAGAAAGCGCCAAAGCCGCTTGGTCTGCCACCGTAATTACCAACTGTACCTCGTGGTCTTGCCACTGGCGCCGTCGATCAAACTGGTGCAGCGCCAAGACTGCCATCAGTTCGATTTTGTAAAACAGCGGTACGATCAAGCTCGATCGAATATTCGCAGCTTCGTAAGCCTGCTGTCGTTGTTGATTATCCGAGTTTAAAACTCGATCGTCAGTTTGGGCATCTTGAATCACTTCCACATCCAAAGTTTCCCAAACCAAATCCGGCAGCAAATCCGGGGAAAGTTCGGCAGCAGAAGCATCTCTGGGCATCGCTTCCTCATCGCCCCCCAACCCTTGAGTTTCTCCCTTCTGGTAAACGAACCACTCATCGGCAACTCGGCCGTCTTGGAACGGCCGCAGCAGACAGCAACTCACCTCAAACATCTGCCCGACAGTTTCCACAATTCTTTGCAGCATTTGCTGGTAATTGGGAGCCGAGCGGATAGTATTGGTAACGGCATAAAGCAGCGATTCTTGGCTCAAAGCACGGCGCAGTTCATTGGTGCGCGTTTTCAGAAGATTGTGAGTCTCAACAGCTTGACTGACAAGATTTATCAGCTCTTGAGCATCCCAAGGCTTGGTAACGTATTTGAATACTTTGCCAGCGTTAATAGCTTCCACTAAATCTTCAACATCCGTATAGCCAGTTAAAATAATTCGGATCACGTCGGGGTACTGAGCCGCCGTCAAGCTGAGAAACTCCGTACCGCTCATTTTTGGCATTCGCTGGTCGGAGATAATCACCGCAACTTCTCCCTCTTTTGCCAAAATTTCGAGAGCAGCGGGACCAGATTCGGCTCTGAGCACTTTGTAGTCTCGATGAAAGGTGCGGTAAAGCAAGTCGAGGTTATCCGGTTCGTCATCGACGATCAGAATTTTTAGCTTAGGATTTTCTTGGGAATTCATGCACCGTTCTCCTGTGCCCCGGGGCTGTTCGATTTAATAAGTCTGATTAAAGGAAGAATTCGCCGATTTAAATTGCTGAAGTCATACCATTTTCGATTTTCGATTTTCGATTGCGAATGACTGATGACATAAGGATTGGGATTTTGCCTAGAGTGCCATTATTTTGGGAAAATGGTATCACAATAATTCGTGGATATGAAGTTGTTGTGAGTGTGCGAGGCAAGCATCAACCTTGATTTTTGATGTCTGGGTTTTAAATTCGGAATTCTTCTGAGCCACAGTTATCTGTCGTGCACCCCAATTTTATTATTTAATGATATTCATATAAACTCGTCTCCCGATAAGTTTTTTTTACCCCTTACCTTTATACAGCAATAGAGCAAACACAAATCTGGCCATTTTAACTGCCGTCTGGATATCTCAGAATACATAGGAATAACCGTCCTGATTGTGAGTTGATTTGCCAAATTTATGTTTGCTCCTAGCTCCTGGGAATATTGTATTTGGTATGTGAAAGCTGCCCGCAGCAAGATACAATAGACAACCAACATCTTCGCCTGTGTTTTTTTCCCACAAGTAACAGCAACTTTAACAGTCAGCCAAGGATAACGACCACCATCGGGCCCTGAGCCCCTAACTGATATTGGGGGGTGGCTGACAGACCACAGAGGTGTCTGTGGGAGTGACGCAATTGCTGTACCATTTTAGGTAGACTTGCACTTTTTTCCCCGATCTCGGCATTTTTTGTGCGTCCTGCAGACCTTCGACAAGCCAATTACTGCGGCGAAACACCGCAAGCTTGAGCATCCATCTGTTAATCTTAGCTAGGGATGTACTCTGTGGAAACCGATCAGTCGATTTTAGATTTTAGATTTTAGATTTTAGATTTACTCCACAGATGAATCGGGGAGCTTGAACTAGGGTCTAAAATTTTGAGCTGTCCCCGACGAGTGTCGGTGGCTTGTATCGGTTTTTGGGCAGGGTCAATCAGCTCGATCGAGGTTTTGAAGGTCTCGCTCGCGCGCAGCAGAGTATCGAACCGACGGGGAAAACCCTTGCAGACTGTTTCCAGGCATCCAAATTTAAATTGGACGTTGGAAAAGTACCCAGTAGCTCAACAGGTAAGACCGGTTCGATGGGGGATGGGCGATGGATAGCCCAGAACTGCTGAAAGCTGGGGTGCCAAGCCGGGGGGGCGGCGGGGAACATCCGACGCGCGATCGTGCCCGGTGTTAGTATGGTCAGTCGTTGAGTTTTTCAACTACCGCTTGACGGATAAATTATATTCGATCGGGTATTTCCGTAAGCAGAGAGCGGTAGGATGCCGGGAACCTGACGTTAAAACCTTTGTGATTGTTTTTAATACCTTGCCCGCTAAGCTGTCGCGCATTTAATTTGTAAGCTACTGTTTACTTAAACTCTTGTGATGCCGGCCGAAAGCCAGGGATCAAGCTTCAATTTAAAGGTCAAATAGCTTATCCACAAATCTAGTATTAGGGGATGAGTTTTATTTTGTCATAACTAGAGTATTAAATGCTAATAATTTTCCATTTACCTCAAACGCTACTTAAAGTCAAGCAAAAAAAATGTAATTTAATCGGGTAATAAACTATGCCTATAAGTTACGTTATAAGATCAGTATAACATCAGTGAATTTTCTAAGAGGGTAGCTTAGAAACCCGCGTAAAAAAATTACTATAGTGGCCTGGCATTGTGAATCCTTCATTTTTTTCCTCACCATCTCACCAACAACAACCTCCCGGACTTTCTGGTTTTTCTATCCGGGTGGCTGCGCCCAACGACTTAACGCAGCTAGCTGATATTTTAGCCATGAGCTTTCACTCCCGCGAGGGGTTTGTAGAATGGGTGTATCCAGTGTTGCGTTTGGGCATTTACGAAGATTTAAAAAATCGACTGCGTTCTAAGGCAGAACATTACATTTGTCTGGTTGCTGAGCTAGTCTCGCGCGAGGAGGGAACGCAGAATTATCGATCGCACCGAGCTCAGCGCATAACAGGAACAGTAGAAATGGCTCTGCGTTCTCGCTTTCCTTGGCAAAGCCCTAATTCTGACTATCCTTATTTGTCGAATTTAGCCGTTCACCCGGAGTATCGGCGGCAGGGGGTTGCTCAACAATTGCTCAGCCACTGCGAGGAGACAGCTAGAGAATGGGGATTTTCTGAGATTTACCTCCACGTTCTGGAAAATAATCACGCGGCGCGACAGTTATACTATCAGGCCGGCTATCGCTTGCAACAGGTGGATTGGAATTGGACTGGTTGGCTGTTCGGCCAGCCGCGTCGGCTATTTTTACGCAAGCAGATTTCGCTATCCTAAGCTAAGTATTTGAATTTATTATGGGGAATTGGGGCTTCGCCAAGAAAAAGGAAAAAATAGCTATCCGTGTATCTCTTCTTTCCTTCTATTGTGAATAAATGGAATGGGAATGGGGAATTAGTGATGAATTTTAGTTTGCTCTTAAGCTCGATCGCACAACACACTAAAATTAGTGGGTAGTAAACACTTGAGCTACCAACCATTGTGTACCTTGAAACACCTTAAAAAAACCATACAAACTTATATAAACTCCGGTAGCGTCGTCAGGCGTAAAAATAGTCAAGAATTACGGATTATTCAACAGGAATTAATATAATTAATCTGCGTTAATCTGTGTTTACTAGCGGTAAAAAAATATATTTTATTCACCGCAGATGACAATAGATAGACCATGATTCACGCCGATAAAGATAATAGATTGATGAATACTCTAGCTCCTAACAGATTTGATATTATACCAAATCCAGCTTGAATACACCTTTATTTTTTAGCATTTTAGAGAGGAACAAAAGGCAACTGTAAGAGTGATGTCAATGGCCGAGCGCTACAAAGTTTCTAGCCCGGATTGAGTATTGTGAGGAACGCCACAGCAGATCAGAACTTCTGTGGCGTTTTGTTCGTCAGAACAGGAGACTTTCGCCGCCAATTCTAGAGCTCAGAGAGATTTGGTAGGAAATCCGAGGAGCTGATCGCCCCGTTAACCCCAACCAGATTCGCTAAAACCCGATCGGTTCCTGCTACTCGCAGCAACGTACCGTTCGGAGTGGCGCTAAATTGCAACTGCTGGAAACTCAGGCTGTCGCTCAAAACCAACTTATCGACGCCTACCTCGAAGTTAATGACAGTATCAGTGCCGCCATCAGCACTCAACACATATCGATCGCTCCCCATACCTCCAATTAAAGTATCCTCGCCCAAGTCGCCAAACAGCCAGTCATCTCCAGCGCCCCCATTGAGAAGGTCGTTATCTTTACCACCAATCAGAGTATCGCTGCCAGCATCTCCGTTGATAGTATCTTGGCCTTCGTTGCCGTAGAGCAAGTCATCGCCCTCACCGCCGTTGATGCAGTCTTGCTGGTCGTTTGCGCCCACCGAGAAAGCCCGGTTATCAGCACGATCGCCATAGATGGTATCGTTGCCCTCGCCACCGCAGAGTTCATCGCTGCCGTCACCCCCGTAAATCAAGTCGTCGCCCAGATCTCCGTGTATGAGGTCGTTAGCTTTACCGCCGTAAATCAAGTCGTTGTCTTGACCGCCACTGATGGTATCGTCACCCTCATCGCCGAACAGCACATCAGCACCGATGCCACCAAAAAGCAAGTCCTGGCCGCCAACATCTTTAGCTCGACTTCGAGCACCGCCGTACATGGTGTCGTCGCCGCTGTCCCCGACAAGGGTATCTGAGCCGAGTTCGCCCCAAATCAGGTCATTATCTTTGCCACCCCAAACACAATCATTGCCTTTACCTGCTTGCACGGTATCATTACCGTGGCCGCCGCCGATGATGTCGTTGCCGCTGTCGGCAAAGATTAAGTCTTGTTCGCCGAGATCCCCGATGGACTGGGAACTGCCACTGTCGCCGAGCAGAGTATCGGCTCCTTCGCCGCCGTAGAGGGTATCGGAGCCTAATTGACCGTAGATGATGTCATTGCCTTTACCTCCGTAAGCGCGATCGTTATCTTTGCCTGCAACCAGCGTATCGTTGTCTTGTTGGCCGTTGAGGAAGTCGTTACCGAAGCCTCCGTACAGCAAGTCGCGTCCCTCGGAGTCGGTGGCCCTTTGGTCGCGGATGCCCCCAAACAAGCTGTCGGAGCCGATGCCACCAAACAACGTATCGGAGCCGATTTCGCCCCAAATTCGGTCATTTTCTTTACCTCCAAGGGCAATATCGTCACCTTTGCCGGTATGGATGGTATCGTCGCCCTCGTTGCCGTTAATGAGGTCTGCACCCTCGCCTCCGAAAATCAAATCGCGAGCATCGTCAGGACTCTGGGAGTTGTTCTGCCCGGTGTCTCCGAGAATAGTATCCGCACCTCGATCTCCAAACAGGTTGTCAGAGCCTAAGTCGCCGGCAATCCAGTCGTTCTGTTTGCCTGCAAATACGATATCGTTGCCCTCGTCTCCGTAAACAATATCGGTGTCAATGCCCGCAAAAATCGTGTCATTGTCTTCGTTGCCGTAAATTTCGTCCGCGCCGTCTTCACCTAAAAGCAGGTCGTTGCCTTCAAAACCGACGATTTTTTGGTTGCCTTTGGTGTCTACGATGAAGTCATCGCCATCGGTTCCTTTGGTGGTTTGTCCCTCTGAAAATTGTGAAATAGGCCGGACAAATCCAACAGCAGGTGGTTGCTGCGGAGGCGCAAAGTTAATTCCCGGTTTTTCAATAATGGGCTGACACAAACAGTCGGTATCTGGTTCGGCGATCGGATTTGAGATACCGGGCGCGGGTGTTGGTGTGGGTGTAGGTATGAGTGGGGGAACAGTTCCAACTGGCCTCAAGATAGCAGCAACAGTAGCGCTAGCGGGGCTGACTTTGCCGAGGTTGTCGGTGGCGATGTAGCTGAAAGTTGCTCCGTTAAAGTCAACTGTGGCTACGAAAAATAGTTGTCCTATTTCTGCCGGAGTCAAAACTTGACCGGCTGTCACGGGTACGTCGCCGTTGACTGAAGCTGATAAGAACAGGACTCCTTGGTTGGCTGGGGGGACGCTGGTGATGGTGTAAGAGACGATCGACCCATCGGGGTCACTTCCTCCCAATCCCAACACCTGCACGATGCCGTTAGTCGGAACCGTGAAGTTAACATTGTTAATCGAAGGCGGTTGGTTGGAAGTCGGGGAGATAGCGGCAACTGTGGCAGTGGCGGGGCTGGTAGCGCCGCTGTTATCTGTGGCGCTGTAGCTGAAATTGGCACCGGTAAAGTCGCCGGTGGATTGGAAAAATAGTTGTCCTATTTGTTCCGGTGTCAAGACTTGACCTGGTGTCACGGCTACTCCGCCGTTGGCTGGATCTCCTAAAAACAGGATTCCTTGGGCCGCTGGCGGTAGGGTGTTGATGGTGTAAGAGGCGATCGACCCATCGGGGTCACTTCCTCCCAATCCCGGCACCCGCGCGCTGCTGTTGGGGTCTACCGTGAAATTAGCATTGTTGGTTACTGGCGGTAAGTTTAGGGGATTTGGTGTGGGAGTTGCTCCTGTGGAACCGAGAGTAGCGGTAGCCAGGGAACTGGTAGCGCCGTTGCTATCTGTGGCGCTGTAGCTGAAAGTTGCTCCGGTAAAGCTACCTGTGGATTGGAAAAATAGTTGTCCTAGCTGTTCCGGTGTCAGGACTTGACCTGGTGTCACGGCTACTCCGCCGTTGGCTGGATCTCCTAAAAACAGGACTCCTTGGGCCGCTGGCGGCAGGGTGTTGATGGTGTAAGAGGCGATCGACCCATCGGGGTCACTTTTTCCTAATCCCGGAATTTGCGCGGTGCTGTTGGGCTCTAGGGTGAGGTTAGTATTGTTGGCTGTTGGCGGTTCGTTGGGAGTCGGTGTGGGAGTTGGTGTGGGAGTTGGTGTTGGTGCTGGAATCGGTATTGGTAATGGTGTGGGAGTGGGCGTTGGTACTGGTGCTGGAGTCGGCGGGGGTGTCGTTCCTGTTAAACCGAGATTTGCGTTAGCTGGGGGGCTAACTGCGCCGA